>NZ_JBSSEL010000027.1:0-35691 GCF_054061655.1 Pedobacter sp. UYEF25
AAAAAGGAGCTGCCCTAAACAGGCTGGCACAAAGCCGCCTTGAAAAATAAAGATAGAAATTATTTGGAATTCATCACAGAATCTTTAATTGGCCTTAAAGCCAATTAAAGATACAATGGACAGCGTGTAAAAGCGCCCAAATAAGTATCAATAAATGTTTATCATAGATATAGTTTCATTTATTTAGATGATCCGGGCGTTCCTCTGAAGAAGGTCGCGCTTTACGTTACAATCTTTTTGCTCGTTCCTCGCAAGAAGGATTTCCAAGCAATACACACAGGCTAGGTCTTGCGCTAACGATGGGAATGGCATCTTTAATTGGCACCTTAAAGCCAATTAAAGATACAATGGACAGCGTGTAAAAGCGCCCAAACAATCAGTATAACAAGCTTAGCTAGATTAAAAGTGTAATTTAAATAATTTAGGCGTTCCCTTGAACACAGGTTGGGGACTTGTCTAACTAGAAATCAAACCTGTTTTCGCCAAACAACTTAAATTAATAATAATACTTCAACTTAACATCGGGAAGAAAGATCGCTTTTGCGCTTTATGTCTATTTTTAATGGAGCGAATAGTGGCTAACTTGAGCTGCGGTGCCATGTGCAAATGCCTAAAATAAAAATTTAACATTAATTTAACATCAGGTTTACCTGTTGACCATGCCTTCCTTTTCGTCTGAACTGCAATTATTTGCCAAAAACACATGGTTAAGTAATCTTCGGATGTGCGTAAATAAAATCAAAATTCAATTAAACTTAATTTTTTGTTAATATTTAGTTAATGCCGGGAACGTTTTTTTGTGATCAAAATAAGTACAAGAAAAATGAAACAACGCATACTTTCACTTTTAACCTTTTTAACTGTATTTGTTGGTTTTGCAAGCGCGCAAATCACGACATCTGGAATTATTGGGAAGATAAAAGACAATAAGGGAATAATTCCGGGCGCCACCGTTGTTATGCTTCATGTGCCCACAGGCACGGTGTCTAAAGCCTCATCAAACGAGTTTGGCATCTATCGTATTGGAAACTTAAATCCGGGTGGACCATATAAAATTACTGTTACTTATGTTGGCTATAGTCCGATGGTGAAAGATAACATCTATTTAACATTGGGAGCGGAACAAAAATTAGATGTGACCATAAGTGAGGAAGGCAACCAATTGGCCGATGTAAGTATTAAAGGTACAAAGGGCGGATCGAAATCTGGCCCGGGAACGAGCATTGGTGAAGCGCAAATAAAAACGCTGCCAACAATGAACCGCAGCTTACAGGATGTAACAAGAGTGACGCCGCAGGGGAGTAAGGACAACACTTTTGGGGGTACGAATTTTAGATACAATAACGTAACCATTGATGGGGCGATAAACAATGATGCGATCGGTTTTAGTCCGTCTTTAGGTGGACAAAGTGGAAGTTCAGGTATGCCCGGCAGCAGTACTCGAACAAATCCTGTTTCACTGGACGCCATTCAAGATGTTACTGTTTTATTGGCGCCTTACGATGTTAAAATTGGCAACTTTTTAGGAGGGAGTATTAATGCAGTTACGCGCGGTGGGACAAACGACGTTGTTGGTTCCGTTTACGGTTATGGACGAAATGCAGCGCTTATAGGGCGAAATAAAGCAGGCGACAATGCAAAAGAGCCATCTGCGTTTCACGATTATCAGACTGGTTTTAGGGTCGGTTTTCCAATTATAAAAGACAAATTGTTCTTTTTTACAAACGAGGAAATTACACGCCGACAAGATCCAGTTATTTTGGCTGCTGGCTCGCCCGACATGAAATTGTTAAGCGAAGCAGAAGCGCAACAGATCTCTGATCGGATGAAAACAGCATATGGGCTAGACGCCGGATCGTTTAACAATTACAACATTTATTCTCAATCTAACAAGTTTTTTAACCGTTTAGACTGGAATATCAGTCCGAGTACACAGTTGACAGTTCGCAACAATACCATTTTTTCAAAAGCAACCAATTTAGAACGTGATCAATCTAACTTCAGATTTGGAGGGATAGATTACAAACAAAATAACAATCAAACGTCAACGGTGGCAGATTTGAAAACGCGTTTTGAAAATTCTGCTACAAACAACTTGATTATAGGTTATTCTACGGTTCACGATTTTAGAGATCCACTTTCTAATCCTGCTGTTCCGCAAATTGAGATTTCTGCAAATGGAGGAACTTTATTTTTGGGTACAGATAGAGAAGGAAGTATTTTTAATATGAAACAGAATACCTTCGAATTTACCGACAACTATACTTACAGCAAGGGCAACAATACTTTTACTTTTGGTACGCACAATGAATTTTATAACATCGATTATGGTTTCGTAAACTCTTGGAATGGCCGTGTTGCTTACAGTAGTATAGACGATTTTTTGAATAACAGGCCAAATAGGGTGCGTACCAATTACAATTACGATGACAATTCCCGGGAAAGTATTATTGCCAATCCAACGGCAAAATTTAACGTGAATATGTACAGTGTTTATGGGCAAGATGAAATTCGAATTGGCGATCGGTTAAAATTAACACCGGGTTTACGTTTCGATATGGCCAATTTGCCAACAATGCCAATATTGAGTGCTAAGACCATAAACTCACCTGTTGATGTCAATTATGGAACTACTTATACCTACACGCAGCCGTCGGCAATTAACAATAAGTTTTTAAATAAAGTTCAAATATCGCCGCGTTTAGGTTTTAATTTTGATGCGATGGGCGACCAGAGTCTGATCATTCGTGGTGGTACAGGTTTATTTACGAGCCGAATTCCTTTCGCCTGGATTGGATATGCGTATTACAACAACGGTGTAAATTACGGTGCTTTCGATAAATCTTACACCTACTCCGGCACAAGTCCGGTAACCCCTGCGCCTGGATCAGATCCTATAAAAGATGCATTGACAGGAAATGGCGAAGCGGGTTATGCAGCCAATCAAGGGGTAAATGTTAAGGATGCATCTGGCGCCACACAGGTAGATTTAGTGGATAACAATTTTAAAATGCCGAAAGCTTGGAGAAGTAATATCGGATTGGATTATAAAACAGCCGATGGATGGAAATTCACAGCAGAAGGTATCTTTAGTCAGGTAATTAAAGATGTAGCGTTTCAGCAAATTAACTATGTAGATAATCCTAAATACTTAATTTACGATACGCAGAAGCAACAACCAATTTATTCTGGAGCCAAAATTAATCCGTTATACACAAACGCCTATTTGCTTTCTAATACAGACAAAGGATATAAATTTAGCGCAACAGGCCAAGTAAGTAAATCGTTTCCATTTGGGTTGGATTTGATGGTGGCTTATACGTATGGCAAATCCAAAGACATTGCCAACGGAATTAGAAATTCTATGGAATCAAACTGGCAGCTAAACCAGTCGTTAAGCCCAAACAATGCTGGCTTGGCTTACTCTAATTTCGATGTACGAAATCGAATCATCTCCACCGCAAATTATAGATTGGATTGGAATAAAGACGGAAAGTATGTGTCTAATTTTTCTATCTTCTTCAGCGGCCAATCGGGTTCTCCATATTCGTTAGGGTTGGTAAATACTAGAATAAATGGCACTGGGCAGACGGTAAGTTTATTGTACGTGCCAGCAATTGGAGAAACGGCTAAGTTTTTTGCCAATACGCCCGATGGTGCAGCACAGGCTGCCGCATTTGATGCATATGTTAATGGTGATAGATACTTAAGTACCCGCCGAGGAGATTTTACCGAAAGAAATGGTGCCCGCACGCCTTGGAATGTTCAGGCAGATTTTCGTTTCGCTCAAGACATCCAAGTTGCAAAAGGCAAACATCCGCACGTATTGACGTTAACTTACGACATTGTTAACCTAACCAATTTGGTTAATAAAGATTGGGGTATTCAATATTTTTCTCCTAACACCTATAATTCAATGGCAAGTGTTGGCATAAAGGTAGCCACCCGTGGTACGGAAACAACTTATCCTGTTTACACATTTGATCAAAAGAATGTAACGTCTTATGCTAAAGACTTTTTTGGGTCGCGCTACCAAATGCAATTAGGTTTAAGATACAGCTTCTAAACTTTTTTGTCGAAAATAATTTGCCTTACGATTTTAATAAATCGTGAGGCTTTTTTTTGGAAGAAAACGGCGTCTCGAAAGTAAATAAATCAGTTGTCTAATTTATCTTCCAAGCGTTCGATATGAATTATTGCCTAACATTAAATTAACCTTAGGATAAACTAACCTTAATTTTTAGGTAACATAGGCTTAACACCTCAGCGATACCTTTGCCTGCATCAAATAAGGATAAATTGGAATTACACACAATCATTAAAAGCGGATTGCTAACTGCATTTGCTTCATTTTTTTGCATAGTATCTTATGCACAGACAGGAATAATTGCCGGTACGGTATCTGATAAAAAAACAGGAGAAACGCTGGTTGCTGTTACCGTAAAAATTAAGGGGACAACGAAAGCTATCGCAACCAATATAGATGGAAAATATATTTTTAACAAATTGGCCGACGGTGTTTATATTGTTACGTTTAACTATGTAGGGTATACTGGCAAGGAAATTTCTGACGTTGAAGTGAAGCAAGGGAAGACGACCGCGTTAAATGTGATACTTTCAGAGTCAAGCGGTCAAAACTTAGCGGAAGTCGTTATCAAAGGCAGCTTTAAGCAAGAAAGCGTTAACGCACTTTACGCACAACAGAAAAACAGTGCTTTAATTTCAGACGGTATCTCTAGCGACCAGATAAAAAAATCTCCTGATAAAAACACTTCTGATGTATTAAAACGTGTAAGTGGTGCTACGATACAGGACAATAAGTTCGTGGTTGTTAGAGGACTGAGCGACAGGTATAACAACGCACTTTTAGATGGTTCGCCGTTGCCAAGCACAGAGCCAAACAGAAAAGCCTTTTCATTTGACATTGTTCCTTCTAACTTGGTGGATAATGTAATTATTAGCAAAACGGCTACGCCAGATTTGCCTGCAGATTTTGCGGGCGGAACGGTTCAGGTGTTAACAAAAGATGTACCCGACCAAAACTTTATTTCATTCGGACTTGGCTACGGCTATAATTCGCAAAGCACTTTTAAAGATTATAATTTCGGTGACAGAAAAGTTGCAGACTATTTTACTTTTGGAAATTCAAGCAGAAAATTACCGGTAAACTTCCCGAGTTCTGCCGCAATTATTGGTGGCTCGTTAAGCCAGACGCAAAATATTAACGCATTAAATTCTTTAGATAACCGCTACCTAATCCAGAATAGGCTTGCATTGCCAAATCAAAATTACCAAGTTACGGTAGGAAGGGTGAATGAAATAGGTAAGGCAAAAAACAGGTTTGGCACAACGCTTTCGCTAACTTATAGAAACTCTGAAACTACAGTTCCTGACATAAGCAGGCAGTTTTTTACTTATAATTATTTAGATCAGCAATATAAGTTTACCTCGAACATTGGCGCATTAGCAAATTTTGCATACGTTTTTAAGAGGAGCAAGATTACTTTTAAAAATATTTATAACAGGATTTTAGACGATCAGTTAACAACAAGATCTGGAAGTAATGCGCAAAGCTCAAGTTACGACAATCGGTTTTTTGCATTTGATCTAATACAAAAGTCGATCTTTAAATCGACATTGGAAGGTGACCATCAAGTCGGGGAGAAAAATGCCAAAATAAAATGGAGCCTTAGTTACAGCAACATTAAAAACGATCAGCCCGACCAGAGAAAGGTAAACTACAAGCAAAATAACATCGGCGATCCCTTTTTAGCGAGCAATACAAATCTTGGTTTAGAGAACACTCGTTTTTTCTCGGCCTTATCAGAAGACGTCTATTTTGGTAGTCTGAGCTACGAATTACCCATCGATTGGTTAACTAGCAAGCTAAAAGTTGGCGCAAGTTCTAACTATAGGAATAGAGAATTCAATGTTAGATTTATCGGCGAAGTATTCGATTCCAGTTATCCGGATGCAAACACTGAACGCGGCCGCCCTTTAGGAACATTGTTTGGGAGAGATTTAATTAATGGAGGTGCTTATAAGTTAGACGAATTGCCAAATGGTAACGATAGATACAAAGCTCATAGTTTTACCAATGCGCTTTACGCGATGTTAGATAGCAGAATTACAGAAAAGTTAAGAGTAGTTTACGGCGTGAGGGCAGAAAAGTTTGATTTAGGTCTTACAACTTTTGCTTCTGCAGCAGACGTGGCCACATTAAATAATTTTGATGTGCTGCCTTCGGCTAACTTCACTTATGCATTAACTCCAAAGGCTAATCTTAGAGCATCTTATTACAGAACCCTTGCCCGCCCAGAATTTAGGGAGCTAGCTCCTTTTGCATACTATGATTATGAAGAAGCATTATCTGTAAATGGCCAACCAAATTTAAAGCGTTCTCTGATAGATAACGCAGATTTGAGGTATGAATTGTACCCATCTGCTGGGCAGATTTTTTCAGTGTCTGTTTTTTATAAAAAATTTCAGAATGCCATAGAGAATTTTGTAAATACCGCAAACTCTACTCCAGTTAAATCTTATTTTAACTCCAAGCAGGCAAATGTTTATGGAGCGGAGTTTGAAATACGCAAAACCCTAGATTTTATTGGAGCGAGTGATTATTTAAAAAACGCTACATTTTATACGAACTTATCCGTAAGCAAATCTAGTGTTAAAGAAGTAGATTTAAATAAAAACACCAGAGATAGACCACTAACCGGCCAATCTCCCTACATATTAAATGCGGGTTTGCAAGAAAGTTTAATAGATAATCGATTTACCGTAAACGTATTATACAATATAATTGGCAGCCGTTTATATAGTGTTGGGGGTGATAAAATCGGTGATATTTACGAAAACTCTAGAGGAAGTTTGGACGCGCAACTTGGTTTAAAGGTATTTAAAAATAGGGGAGAGTTTAAATTAAATGCTGCCAATATTTTAAATGCCTACAGTAATTTCTACGAGGTAGATGCTACAAATAGCAATCATCAACTCTCAGACTCGAGAGGCACCTACAAAAAGTTTAAGACAGGTACAGACCTCTCAATCTCTTTCAACTATAATTTTAAGTAGAATAACACGGCTAGACAAATTTAAAATATAACAACATCATCAACTCAAATTAACACACACTTAACTTACAGCATCTATTTTTGCTGAAAATTACAAAACAAATGAAAATCATGAAAAAACAAGCATTATTCTTTGTATCTGCAATAGCAATATTATTTGCAAGCTGCGGAAAAACTAGCGTTGTAGATCCAAATCCAGTAGATCCAGGAAACGGAATTCAAGTTGCTGTTAAAGCAGACATTACTACCAGTACAACTTGGACTGCAGATAAAATTTACACACTTTCTAGCATAATTTATGTAACGAACGGTGCTACATTGACTATAGAGCCGGGAACAATTATAAAAGGTGCGAAATCAGTTTCTGGAGCCGGCTCATTAGTAATTACAAGAGGTTCAAAAATAATGGCTGTTGGCACCGCGGATAAGCCAATTGTATTTACCTCTGCGCAACCTGTTGGCCAAAGAGCTGCACAAGATTGGGGTGGCGTTATCCTATTGGGTAAAGCGCCTGTAAATCAAGGAAACGACAATCAAATTGAAGGTATTAGTGCTGGTAATGCAAACGCTTTATATGGTGGTACAGATGCTGCAGATAATTCTGGAACCATGAAATATGTTCGTATAGAATTTGGTGGTGTTCCACTTTCTCCAGATAACGAGATAAACGGCTTAACCTTTGGCGGAGTTGGTTCCGGAACTACTATTGATTACATAGAAGTTTATCGTTCAGGCGATGATTCTTACGAGTGGTTTGGTGGAACAGTAAATGCAAAGCATTTGATGGCCATTGGTGGACTAGATGACGATTTTGATACAGATTTTGGTTTTTCAGGTAAATTGCAATTTTGTGTTGGTCAGCGTTATCCAACAATTGCAGATGTATCTGGTTCTAACGGTTTCGAATCTGATAACGATGGCGACGGTAGCAACAAAACTCCAAAAACTAGCGCAATTTTTTCTAATATGACTATGGTTGGACCTTATGCAGGTGGTTCTGGCGTAAAAAATGTAAACGCAAATTATCAACATGCTGCTCAAATTCGTCGTAACTCTGCTTTAAGCACTTTTAACTCAGTATTTGTGGGTTACGTAGATGGTATTTATATAGATGATTCTAAAGTGGCAACTGCGGGAGCAACTTCTACTAATTACACATTAGGATTATTAACCTTCAGCAACAATATTGTTGGATATGTTAAAAATACTTCAAATGCAGTTAAAGGAGAAAACAAAGCTTTGTTTGAAATACAACTAAGAGCTGCAAACATGTTCGATAATACGTTGGTTGGCAGTACATTGTTTACTGCACCAACCAAAATTGCCTCTGGGTTTGCAGATGCTGGTACACCTAACTTCCTGCCTATTGCAGGTTCACTTGCCGCAAGTGGAGCATTATTTACAGATGCAAAAATAGCCAATGATCCATTTTTTGAAAAGGTCACTTATAGAGGTGCATTCGGTACAACAGACTGGACTTCTGGTTGGGCCTCTTTTGATCCTCAGCTTTTAGCTTACGATGTTCCCGGAAAAGTAAAATAGTTAGCATTTATAATAGTTATCTAAAAGCCGAACAGTTGTTCGGCTTTTTTTGGTGAAACTATTTTTTTGCAGGTTTAGTTGTTGCTTTGGTAACCTTTTTTGTTCCATTTGCATAGCTTTTTGAGTCTTCAATAGGTCCCACTGCTAGTTTAACCTGTTCTAACTCAATTTTTTTAGCCAGCTTTTTTGCAAACTTTTCTATAATTGCAGCTACTTTTTTTGCTTTTCCGTAGTTCGATACTGTTGCAGAAAACACTTCTTGCAACTTCAATTCCAGTTCTTTCTTTAGTTTTTTAGCTTCAATAGCTTTCGTTGACTTTGATGTCTGTTTCTTCATTTTAATTAATTTTTGAACAACCTCAATATAAATATTAAAAAGGTTGCCTAACGTTATATTTGTGTTAGCAAAGTTATAATTTATATGATGTGCATTGGTGATGATAAGCTTAATATTTATGGCTGATAAGCATAAACCACTTCATATTTTTGATTTTTTAGCGAAGCAGAAAGTGCCCCAATTTTTATATTTTCTTTTTGAGGCGTGGGTTCACAAACACTATATGTTTTACCATTATAATAAATGGCATCTCCAACAGGCTTTTTAAACTGCACAGCCATCGTAATGTGGGTGGGATAAAGCATGGCAATCATCGGCAGATGATAGATCTCCTTTACCAAATAAAAAAACAGAGCAACCCTGTCGTCACAATCGCTATACTTGGAAGATAAAGTTTGCTCTGGCGACAGCCGCTTTTCTTTTCCGAAATTCTCTTCATCATTTTCGTATAAAAAGGTGTAGCGGGTAAATCGCATCAAATAATCAACTCCTTTTCGCTCACTCATTCCCTTTAAATTTTCCTTTAATGTGGGCATGAGTGATTGATAGGTTTCTCTACTCAAGGGAATATTAAAATAGCTTTCGAAATCTACGCCCGGATAATTGTTAAATAAGTTTTCTACTTCGTTATTTAATTTGAGCTGAAAATGATAGGCATTGTGTTTATAGATAAAAGTTAATTGTTTAACCACATAGTCTTCCGGCTTAAATTCTGGCATATTTGTAACCTTGTAACTAAATGGGCGTTTCGCTTCTGGTATATCGATGTTTACTGGCACATAGGTTTTTTCTTTTTGAAAAAGCTTGCCATAATCGTGATAGTTTAAACAAGTATACTTTCTATTCTCGATCTCGAAAAAAGGAATGTCTGAGATGTCTTCTTCATTTCTAATGTAAAAGATAATTTGATTATTGCCGATTGCAATTCTTGCATCATAGCCCGATTTACACATTAAAAACCACTTGTACAATGTGTAGCGGACATAGTTGTCTTTTTTTGGGCTAAATTGTTCTACTGTTTTTCTAATGAGCTGATAGTAAACCCAGTCATTTAATTTTTGTTTTTTCTGATAGGCAGATAGTTGAGCCAATATTGGCTGATAGTTGCTGGCAGAAAGTTCAGCGTAGAAATTTTTGATAGACTGACTAGTGAGGGAACTGTCTAATTTGACATTAAAAGTAGCTTCTGCTTTAAAATTAAAAGTTCCATCATAAAAATCGACGCTATGCTGCTGTGCTTTTGCATTTAAGCAAAATGCAATCAACAGAAAACTGATTGCTTTAATAAATATGAAGGCCTTATAATTCAATATATTAACAATTATTTAACATTAAATATATATAAAATTAACAGTATAAAAAATTAATTTACCCGTTCTAGATTGTTGAAATTTTTTTACTTAAACGTATTTTGATAATATATGCTTTACATCCAATTAACATACGTTCGATAGTTTTGTATTGTTAAATATTTGGATCAAAGCAAATATTTGAAGTTAGGTTAGTTGATAAATAAGAAGCCGCACGGATGTTCGGCTTTCTTATGTTTAAAGGTCAACAATAATTTCGATGGCAAGCGGTTATCTATCAACTGTAACACAAAACAACAATATTAGAGGAGTTAAAATTTTAAATCATGAATATAGATTATGTCGTAATTGCTATTGTAGGCCTGGTTGCACTCGCAATCATCCTCTTCACCATTAAAAAAAATAATAAAGAAGAGAAGAAGTTCGAAGGAACGATTTATGAAGAGGAGGTCACAAAAGATAAGCATGACGATTTATAGCCTGTGACCATCTAGCAATCGTCAAATATTTAAGAGAGAACATTAAAACTTAAAGCTAAATTTTTAGTTTATTGCGTATGGAGTTTCCACATGAACTGAAAGAATTATTCCCGAACGAGATTATAGAGGTTCGAGGGAACGCAGAAGCCTTAACTATTATTTTGGGCAAACAGGTGAACATTAACGCTTTTGCAAAAAAGTTGGAGAGCCGTTTTGTCGATCTAGAGTACACCTATGATTTGTTTCTGCATCATGAAGGTAGTCACGATTTTTTAAAGCTGAGCTTAAAATAAATTGCGCCTCGATAAACGGACTTATTTACAAGTTTTTACCAATTTTTTCGATAATTTCTGGAGGTATATTGTGTGTATCCACCAATAGAAATCCATCCAGACAATTCGCAAATTTTGGATCTATATTAAATGAGATTATTTTCGCGTTTAAATTCATGTATTGTCTGAGCAGTACTGGCACTTTAAGATGCGTATTTTCTATTTCCGTAATCAGGCTGTCTAAATCCTTAAAAGAGCCACTGCTGTCTACCAAAGTGTCTGTAGAAATTGGCAACAAATCGGCTTTAAATTTATTTTTCGGCCTAACGTATTTCGCATACTCATAATCGAAATGGTTTTTAATGATGTAATCTACAATAAGCGCTTTACTAAATTGAGAAAAAGTATTGCTGATACTTACAGGGCCAAACATGTAGCGGTATTGGCTATTGTCCATTAAATATTTCAAGATGCCTTTCCACAGTAAGAAAAGCGGCAATGGTTTTCCTTGGTATTCTCGCCTGATCCAAGAACGGCCTAATTCTATTCCTTGCCTCAAAATTGGCAGAAACTGATCTTTCATTTTAAACAGTTCAGATAAGTAGAAGCCTTTTCTACCCATACTGTCTAAAATTTCATCTCCTTTTCCAATTCTATATGCACCCACAATATTTTCCAGTTCCTTATCCCAAATAAACAAGTGACTGTAGTAAATGTCATAATTGTCTAAATCTATTTTTTTGTTAGTTCCCTCGCCTACACCTCTAAAAGTAATTTCCCTCAATCGGCCAATTTCTCTCAAAATATGAGGGATTTTTAGGGTAGGAACGATGTATACTTCATAATTTTTCTCCTCCCAAACCTTAAAATTACTTAGTGTGGCAACTTCCTCTTTAATTAATACCCGAGGCGTTTCTTCAATAATTTCGTCTGGATGTTTGTTGATTTTGAAAAGATTTAGTGGATTGAATATTTTTTTCTCTTTGTCTAACCCAACACCCAATGCGTAAGTTCTTGCACGTAAAAAATCCATCAACTTATTTCCGGTATTCATGTTGGATATTTCAGAAACCCCTATCATTTTACCAACTCTAACTTTGATGGTTGTTCCCTGTTTGTTTAAGAATTCTGAGGGGAGTTTTGCCGTTCGGAGTGTGGGATGTATAAAGCTTAAAATATTAAAAAATACGCCATTATTGCCGTGAAAATAAATGGGAACTACCGGCACTTTTGCTTTTGCAATGATTTTACCAACAATGGGTTGCCACATTCTATCAGTAACTTGCTGGGCATCTATTTTAAAGGTAGAAACTTCGCCGGCAGGAAAAATACCAATGGGAATGCCGTCTTTAAGCATTTCTAACGTCGTCTTTAGTCCGCTGATGCTAGACGAATGCTGAACGTTTTCGAAAGGGTTTACCGCGACGAAAAACTCATCTAAATTTGGTATTTTCTTTAAAATAAAGTTGACCATCACTTTTGCATCTGGTCTTGCCATGCATAAAAGTTTTACGAGTGCCAATCCTTCTACACCGCCATAAGGATGATTTGCAATGGCGATAAAAGCACCTGTTTTAGGGATATTTTTTAAATCATCCTCGTCAAAATCAATGGACACACCAATGGTTTCTAAAATTTTGTCTACAAATTCTAATCCAGCAAAGCTGGCATTTTTAGAAAAGACCTCGTTGATGTCATTAAGTTTCATCAGCTCCATCATTAAACCAGCCAAGCCCGGCACCTTAAGCTTATCAATTTTTGTGGCTTTGGCAAATTCCTCGGTGGTAATGATCTTTTTTATATCCATATAATATTGGTCGATAGCGATGGCCTTTACTTGTAAATCCAAAAATATGATTTATATTTAGATTTAAGATGTCAAATCGCTTTATGAGAAGTTGGCTGAACAAAAATTTCGGGTTTAGCAAGGCAGAATTTAACGGCTTGTTGGTGCTCATTTTCCTAATTGTAATACTCAAATCTGTTCCCTTTTTATATGATGTTTTAAATAAAGATAGCATAGAGGGTGTGGACGTCCTGTCGAACCTTCAGATTATAGAAATTGCTGAGGAGAAACGTTATGACTATAAAAAAGTAGAACACGCTCCTTTGTTTAAAGACAACAAAGCACGTAGGTTATCCAATTTCGATCCCAATACCATCAATAGGGCAGGATGGCAAAATCTTGGCTTATCGCAGAAACAGGCACAGGCGATTGAGAATTATACCAACAAAGGAGGCAGATTTTACGAGCCAGAAGACGTTCAAAAAATGTACACGATTTCT
The DNA here is from genome assembly GCF_054061655.1 of Pedobacter sp. UYEF25. Lineage (NCBI taxonomy): Bacteria > Pseudomonadati > Bacteroidota > Sphingobacteriia > Sphingobacteriales > Sphingobacteriaceae > Pedobacter > Pedobacter sp. UYEF25. Next base: position 13,303 of record NZ_JBSSEL010000027.1, read on the forward strand.
CCAGAAATGTACCGAAAACTTCTTCCTTTTATCAAGATAACTCCTAAGAAGACAGCATCAAAGGAACAAATTACGGGCGCGGTAACTTCTATTACTTTTGAGAGAAAGGCTTTAATCTTGGTTGAGATAAATCATGCCGACTCTACACAACTGCAACAAATAAAAGGCATTGGGCCGGCTTTTGCCAGAAGAATTATAGCCTACAGAAATAGATTGGGTGGCTTTATTAAGAAAGAACAATTGTTGGAGATTTACGGGATAGACTCTGCAAAATTTCTCGAAGTAGAGCAACAGATCGTGCTGGATGCTGCATCTGTGAAGACCATTGACATCAATACCGCTGACTTTACTGCACTTAAATATTTTCCTTATTTAAGCTATAAACAGATGAACGCCATTATTCAATATAGAAAGCAACATGGTAAATTTAATTCCGCCGACGATTTGAAAAAAGTTGCCATTTTGAATCAACAGGTTATTGAAAAGCTTTTACCGTATGTTAGTTTTACAATAGACTAGTCGAATTTAGTCACAACTCTTTGATCGGCTTTGATTTAATGGTTGTGAGGATTGATATAAAGTGTTTTGTATCTTTTCAGAAAAAAAATGTAAACAAAATTGAAGTGAAATTATTGCCTTGGGAAATAACTTAACCTCCTAATTGAACCGAATACCGTTTCGTTCTATCATTTACGCCAATTTTTTACTAGCTAGTTCGTATTTTAAATGCCTAGTTTTGTGTCAAATCAAGTATAAATTTTAAAATTAATTTTTTAATGAGCGAAAGTTATAATTTCTCAGAAAGCGATACGCAACGAGACATAAGAAGCATGGTGAAAGATTTCGCAGAGAAAAATATTCGTCCGCATATTATGGAGTGGGATGAAGCCCAAACCTTTCCAAAAGAGCTGTTTAAACAATTGGGTGGTTTAGGCTTAATGGGCGTATTGGTGCCTCAAGAATATGGCGGTTCGGGTTTAGGCTATCAAGAATATGTAGATGTTATTGTAGGGATTTCTAGGGTATGCGGTTCCATCGGACTTTCTTTAGCGGCGCACAATTCTTTATGTACCGGTCATATTTTGCAATTTGGTACCGAGGAGCAAAAGAAAAAATGGTTACCGAAATTGGCGACAGCAGAGTGGCTTGGTGCTTGGGGGTTAACCGAGGCAAATACAGGATCTGATGCATTAAGAATGATGACCACCGCTGTAGAAGATGGAGATGATTACATTATTAACGGCGCTAAGAATTGGATTACCCATGGCAAAAGCGGAGACATTGCGGTTGTGATGGTTAGAACTGGCGAACAGGGAAAATCTAACGGAATATCTGCCATTGTGATAGAACGTGGAACACCAGGTTTTACAGCCGGGAAAAAGGAAAATAAGTTGGGCATGCGTGCTTCAGAAACAACAGAAATGATTTTTGATAACTGTCGTGTTCCAAAAGCAAATTTATTGGGCAACGTTGGCGACGGTTTTAAGCAGGCCATGAAGATATTGGACGGTGGCAGAATTTCTATCGCTGCTTTGGCGCTTGGTATTGCGAAAGGTGCTTTTGATGCTGCGGTAGATTATTCAAAAGAACGCCAGCAGTTTGGAAAGCCAATCGCAAGCTTTCAAGGCATTAGTTTTAAGCTTGCAGATATGGCTACAGAAATTGAAGCCGCAGAATTGCTGATAAGACAAGCTGCGGATTTAAAAAATAGACATAAACCGATGACCAAAGAATCTGCAATGGCAAAATACTTTGCTTCAGAAGTATGCGTAAGAGTTGCTACAGATGCGGTTCAGATTTTTGGTGGCTATGGGTACACCAAAGATTTCCCAGTAGAAAAATTCTATCGAGATAGCAAATTGTGTACGATAGGAGAAGGCACCTCAGAAATTCAAAAAATTGTGATTGCCAGAGAAATTTTGGCCTAGTGAATCAAAAAAATTGTAAGGTTTAAAGTAGACAATAAGATAAACACCTACCAAACAAATATTTAAACTAAATCCGGCTGACAGTAAATTGTCGCCGGATTTTTTTATTTTGTGAGACTCAGTAAGCTTTTGCACGCATTTTGCATAAATGCCAAAGCATAAACCCACATTTCCTTATCGCGTAACGGTACTGGGCGTGTCTCTCACAGAAATAATACTATCAACCACAAATACGCTAAAACCACGCCAAGGCAAACTGTGGTTATATTCTTTATAATGAAGTTCATAAAATTTACCACTATGCTGCATCATGCTGTCTGCAACGGCTTTATTGGCAATAGAAAATTCAAACTCGTTATTTTGTATGTTTCCAATGGCCTTAGATTGCAGTCCGCTTTGAATTAACTTGCCTTCATAGGTTTTAAACATATAGCCTTTTTTTACCACATAATTTAATTCGCCAGCTTTCACGCCTTCGCCAAACACAAAGAAATAACTGTAGTAGGCTAGTGCTGCCAACACTACAATTGCTACCACCATAATAATTGAAACTATTTTTTTTCCTGCGGTCATGATAAATTGAATGGATGGTTAAATATAGCCGAAATGTTTTAATTGTGTTTGAGTTTAGAATAAAAAAAATTCTTGCTTATTTTCGGGGAGGTGTTGGACAAAGGCCAATAATCCAAGGTTTTCGTCATTTTGAACGCATTGAAAAATTTCACAAATAGAAGTAAATTTTATACCTAACCCTACAGGTGAGACCGATCTTTTTGTCGAGGCGATGCAGCATTGAGCTAAGGTTGATGACATTCGGGGATTTTGGGTGGTTTTTGGGCGCTTTTACCCGCTTTTCATTGTATCTTCCTTTGGTAAAAACCAAAGGAAGGATGTCATTACAATCGGGAGCGCTAGCGAGGTGCCAAGCAAAACGGATTAAAGGGCAAGGAATAAAGACTGGGTGCAGAGCGATTTGATACTAGGCTTTAAGAACACAATATAACTGCGCTCCTTATTTTTAAGGAGGAACTTGTCGCATCCAAAAGATGATCAAGCTTATTGATACTTATGTGCCAATAAAATTAAGTCAGCTATAATATTTCATAATTCTTTTTTCTATATTTGCATCCCCGATAAGAGGGCAAAATTTAAAAACCACGAAAGGAGGTATTTCAGCGTTATGATTATGATCAACATTAAAGACGGCGAATCTTTGGATAAAGCCTTGAAACGTTTCAAGAAGAAATTCGAGAAAACAGGCGTATTAAGAGAATTACGTAGTCGCCAAGCTTACGAAAAGAAATCCGTAGCTCGTCGTACTGAAGTAAAACATGCTGTTTACGTTCAAAATATGAATCAAGAAGCAGCTTTATAATTGCTGTTTACTCCATAATTAGGTGCCTCCAATTTTATTGGGGGCATTTTTTTGTTTTGAAAAACGGTGATCGGAATCAGAGGTCAGTTCCCAAATTCGTTGATTCTTAAACGATTATCAGTCTCACAATTTTATTCATAGATGCTTAGCGTCTCCGAAGATATCATAGTTGCGGGTTTCAACCCTCAGCATATAGTTTACTTACGTTCCAAATATGAATCAAGAAGTAGTTTTTAAGTTTTCGTTTGTCCTATACTTCTGGGGCCTTCAATTTATTTTGAAGCATTTTTTTTGTAAAGTTTATGTTACATTACATTACATTACATTACATTACATTATTTTACATTATATTACATTAAGGTAATCAGTATAACTTAAACCAAATAATTTTATGAAAAAGTTAACAAAATCTGTATTGCTCGTTGCCGCATTAGCGTTGTTTTAAGCCATCAAGGGCTAGTAGCATTTCTGTTCGCGTAGCAAAGGATACTATGTATTTCTCCGGCTGTTGGGGATCAGGTGCTGAAGGTTCTTCATGTCAAAATGGAAGTGCAATCGTTCTTGGCTGCGAACCACAGCAAGGTTCTACCTGTGCAGGTGTAAGAGACGTGCCTGCGCCACAATAATAAGATATTCCCTAAATCGTGTTTAATATTATTTGTAGCAAATAACCCGGGACATTTGTTACAAATAATATTTTTTACCGCATGTGCAAATCTCTGAAGACATTAAGCTAGATTAAAAATTTGTTTCCTGTTGAAAATAATACCTGATACTATAATTTATGTGAAGTTGATAGTAACTTTTACATAAATCACCTGCTAACGAGTTTAACGATTATTTGATTCCGAATATGTTTAGATATTTCTTAATAATACTTGTATTTTTTTGTGGTTGCAAAAATGCAAAGAAAGTAAAAACAGAACGCACTGTAATTTTTTCTAAGTTCCCTAAACAACAAAACGTTGCTTTACATAATTTAATTAAATATGATAATGGAGTAGTTAGTAGGTTGTATTTAACTGATACTTCATTAATCGCTTATGATTGGAGAGGACAGGGGGGGTATTTTTTTTATGAATATGGTTTACAATCGAAGCAAAACATTAATAAATATATGCCACATGGCCGCGGTAAAGGCCAAGGTTTAGGCTCTTTATCTGCTGGCATTTATAAAAATTCTTTATGGATGTACGACATTATCTTAAATAAGATTATTTTTGCGGATTTAAACGGTTCGTCATCATCTGCCGATGCTATTGTTTACAAAGAGTATCCATTTACCGAAAAATACTATAACATCCAATTTCTAAGCGATAAGAAAATAGTTGCTAACGGCAATTATCAAACTCCAAATAAAATACAAGAAGTTAATCTAAATTCAGGTAAAATTGTAGCCGACTTTGGTGTACTTGATGGTTTGCCAAAGAGCATCCCATTTTATGCCTGGAAACGAGCCAATGAAGCTTTTATGGCTTTAAACCGAACGCAAAACAAAGTTGTTTTGGCTAATCGATTTAATGACAATATTGAAATTTTTGATTTGGAAAGCCATAAAAGTGTTAAGGTTAAAGGGCCAGAAAATTACAAAATAGAATTTGCATTTTTTAAATCCGACGAAAACAAAGATTTAATTCAACGGAACGAAAAAAGTAGGTATGGCTTTGTTCGGGTTATGGCAACAAATAAGAACATTTACGCTTTATATTCGGGTAACAATAGAGATAGCAACTATATTGATTATGCTAAAACATTGTACGTATATAATTGGGAAGGACAACCCATGAAGAAATTAAATTTAGATCGTTACATTTCCGGTTTTACCGTAAGTAATGATGATAAAACATTATATGCTTACGATGTAGTCTCGAAATTTATAGTAACTACCAAAATTTAAAATGATGAAAGTTTATAAAGCCTCCTTCAATCTCGTTTCTTTTCTACTGATAATCGTTTCGTTTTCATACTGTAACAATAGTCAAAATCATAAAAACACCCAAAAGCAACCTGAATCAGAGAAAAAAGTAGAAACAGTAGTTCTGCCAGATAGCTTAGAGGTTTATAATCCATTTAATACGCATGGTATAGATGTTAATGAATTAGCAAAGCGACCTTTGAAAATCTATGGTTTTATAGATGTATCTTGTTCTTCTTGCTTAACTAACATTAAAAATTGGGCTAAAATTGCAATTAAACTAGAGAAATACGATATACCGGTAATTTTAATATGTCAAAGCCAAGATAATTACGAACTGTTAAAATACTTATGCGAGAAAAAAGATATTCCCAAATTGCCTCTTCCATTTTATTTTGATACTAAAAATCAATTTTTTAAGAAGAATAAATTTTTAAATCCGTCGCCTAATAACAATACTGTACTTGTAGATAAAAACAATTTGGTGTTGCTAGTAGGGGACCCAACTCTTTCTGATAACATTAAGGATTCATACTTTGATATGATCAATACCAAGTGAATAATCACCTTTTTAATTTATTAAATCAACCGTATTTATGAAAATTCAAACAATATTGATCCTCGCAATCTCTCTAATTGCTGTTAAAGGTTTTGGTCAAAAAGGCGAACCGGTCATCCTAAATGTTATTTATCAATTTAAACACGTTAACGATTTAAACAAGCCCAGCAAACCTTACCAAGAAGAAATGATCTTGCATTTGGGTAAAACCGAAAGCAGGTATAACAGTTGGACGGAGGAATTAAAATTTAAAAACCCAACCCCAATAAAAAGTAGTGGTGGCGGCGGTGGCAGCAGTGGCAGTGCAAATAAAAGTAGTGGTAGTTTTGGCTTTATACCTATGGTTTTTGTAGACAGTAAGGGGGTGCAAGATTTTGATCTGTTACAACAGCCGGCGGCAGCTAAACTGATTAGAATAGTTAAACTTGGGTCTTATAATTACTTGGTCGAAAGTAAATTACCAACCATAAATTGGAAATTATATGAAGAAAAGAAAGAAATATTAGGCTATTCTTGCCAAAAAGCAGTTGGCAGCTATGCTGGGCGCACGTATATTGCTTGGTTTGCCCCGTCGCTTCCTTTTAAATGTGGTCCATGGAAATTATCAGGTTTGCCAGGTCTGATTTTAGAAGCAGTGGATGCAAAAGCAGAAGTATCTTTTTTAGCAAAAGAATTAAATAAAAGCGATAGTGAGGAAAGTACTGCTGCGCGCATTACCATAATAGTTAGAGTTAGCGAAAAAGACTTAAACCGGGCAACCGTGGCTTTCGAAGATGATCCCATTGCTGTTAGCCAAAGTCAAATGCCCATTGGCAGTACTGCAACAGCACAAATTACCTTTATAGATGAAAAAGGAAATTTTCATGGAGGAGGAGAAGGTAGAAAATTATTTGAAGCCTATAGAAAAGATTTAAAGCAACAAAAACGCAATCCGCTAGAGCTAACCAAATCTAATTAACGCATTCTGGATGCTGAAAAAAAAACTTTTCTATTCTTTTTTTCTAGCTTTTTCCATCTCCCTATTTTTTATAGGATATTGTAATGCGCAGAAAAAGGTTTATGGTGTTGTAAAAGCCACTGATGGTACAGTCCTGCCTTATGTAGTCATTTCTTTAAAAAACAGTGGGGGCTATGTTCTACGCTATAAACAAAGCGAAGTTGATGGCAGCTATGTTCTTTTCCTCCCCGATACACTTGGTAAAGCATTTTTGTGGATAGAGGCAAGCCGTTTGGGCTACAAAAAATCACAACAACAATTGGTAGAAGGTAAAGATGTTTACAATTTCACCATGGAAGACCAGGCCATAGATCTTAAAGAAATAAAGATTAGGCCAAAACCGCAAATAATTTCTATTGGAGATACCCTAAGTTACGATGTAGCTTCATTTTCTCAACCCGAAGACCGTAGTATCGGTGATGTAATTAGGCGTTTACCCGGCGTAAGTGTAGCTGAAAGCGGCCAGATTTCTTACAACGGAAAGGCAATAAGAAATCTTTTTATTCAGGGTGATGATTTGATGGATGGTCGATATGGTTTGGCTACAAAAGTAATCACCAAAGAAATGATTAAAAGCGTGGATGTAATGCAGCATCATCAACCCATTAAGGTTTTAAAAGATAAAGTCTTAACAGATAATGTGGCCATAAATTTAGTGCTTAAGAACGAAAATAGTTTAAAGCTTGGCGGGCAGGCCACGCTTGGAGCGGGCTTGCCAGAACAGTTTGATGGTGCGTTAAATGCCATAATTTTTAATAAAAAATTTAAGATGCTCAACTCACTACAAGCAAATAATAGTGGTGTAGATTATCTTAAGGATTTTGCACAGCTGGGTACCTCTGGCTTGGTAAGCAACGTAAGTAATGCCAAACCAGCAGCACTTCTCTCTGCAGGTACCGTTGGTAATCCAGATCTACCGAAGGAAAATTATTACTTTAATAAAACGGCCCTGTTTAATGCCAATAATTTGTATAACTTAAAAAATGGCTTGCAGCTCAAAACCAATATCCAAACATTTATAGATCGAAATACACTTAATTATAGTAACCAAGTTGCTAATTATTTTCTGGGCGATACGATTAGGTTTAGCGAATTACAAAGTGCCGTTAATAAGCCCCGTGAAATCCAAACAGCGCTTACTGCTATGGTAAATAAGAACAGCTACTTCCTCAACAACAGGCTCAGCTTTAATGCTAGCGAAGCAGATAATAGTAGTTTTATAGACTTTAATGGCAAGGCGTTTAATCAAAACTTAAATGCACATGCGTATAGTTTTTCTAATGATTTTAGCTTTATTCCCGCAATAAAAAATAAAAATATTATTGATGTACGGTGGTTTCTGAGCTATTTTAATAGGCCTCAAAATCTCAATATTTTTGCTAGCCTTAGTCAGGATGTGCTAAATAATGGCCTGCCGTATGCAGCAATTGGCCAATATGCTACCATACCCACTTTTTATAGTAGCGCAAAGTTGGCTTATCGAATTACGGGTGAACATCTAATTAAACAGAACTACCAGATTGGACTGATTAACGAACGCCAAACGCTAAATTCTGAGTTGAACTTGACACAACTAAATGGCAAAACAACCGATTACACGGGCGATTTTGGCAATAATTTAAGCTGGAAAAGGGATCGCATATCCTTCGATGCAAATTATTACATAAAAAAAAAAAGGTGGCAAGCAAGTTTATCACTTCCGTTAACTGCTCAAGTCATTCATTACCAACAGCAAGCTTACCAATTAGATAGTGGAAAAAATCAGGTTTTTATAAATCCTAATGTTGGTATAAAACTCTTCGTAAATTCTGAAGACTACATTTCTGCAAACTTTAGTTTTAATAATAGTGTGGGTACAATTTCTGATGTCTATAGAGGTGCAATTCTTACCAATTACCGCTCTATATTTACCAATACGGCAGGTGTTCAACAAAAATACTCATCGGGTTCTGGACTGTTCTATAATTTTCAACGGTCTATCATTATGCTTTTTATCAATGCAGGGCTTAGCTATAATAAAATAAAAGCCAACTCCATTCTCTCCTCAGAACTCACCGAAGATATACAACGAACAGTGCTTTTGCCTTACAAAAACGATCAAAGCATGCTTTCTGCAAATGCGGGTTTAAGCAAGTATTTGTTTGCGCTCAAAGCTACTGTTTCCTTAAAATCCTCTTGGAACAGTGCACGCTACAATCAATTCATTAATAGTGCTCAACTTTCTTTCCTTAACAATAGCTTTAGCTTAAACGCAACTATAGATAGCAAGCTGTTCGGGAAAATAATATTTAGTTATGCGGGCAATGGGTTATGGAATTCAAGTAAGCAGATTACCAAACAAGCAATAAATATTAACCTGAATAACAAGACTAAAAGATTTGATCAAAATGTTTCTTTGGGCTTTACACCCAATAACCGTTTATTGTTCTTGGTAAAAGGCAGGCACATACATAGCCAACAATCCGATATATCAACTATAAATTATCTTTTTTTGGATACTAAAATCCGCTACAAACTCTTAAAATGGCGAACAGACTTAGAGTTTGACCTAACCAATGTGGCAAATATCAAAACCTACGACCTCTTTCGGCTTTCATCTAACCAATTTTCTGTTAGCAGCTACCAATTAAGAGGTCGCATGGGTATTTTACGTGCTACCTTTATATTGTAGACTTCCTAGAAAAAATATCAATTCGATTTTTGAGAATTTGAATTGAGGAACAGCATTGTTTTCCATTGCCCTTACTTCAGCGCAAGATATTACACTTCAAGGCTGGTTAATTTTTAACCGTTATATGTAAAATTTATTTAGCCATTTGGTTTGTTAAACTCTTAAAAAACATTAACTTCAATTTATATTAACAACCGAAATTTCTTTTCATGCAGCTAAAAAGTTTCCTCACTTATCTATCTCACGAAAAGCGGTACTCTCCACATACCTTAGCTTCTTATTCAAAAGATTTAAGCGCATTCGAAGCGTATTTGGCGGTTACTTTTGAGCTTGGTTTTTTAGAGGTAAAGCCAACTTACATCCGCAATTATATGATGCAGTTGATGGAAATGGGCTTTTCTGAAAATACCGTAAACCGTAAAATATCTACACTGCGCAGTTTTTACAAATTTTTGCTTCGCGAGGGTAAAATAGGGAGTAATCCTGCTGCATTGATCAAGGCGCCAAAAATACCCAAACGGCTTCCGGTTTTTGTGGACGCAGGAAAGATGGACGCTTTGTTAGATTCTGAAACCATTTTTGAGGGTGGCTTTCCCCAAAAACGCGATCATCTAGTGATAGAGTTGCTGTTTGGAACGGGGATACGGTTGGCCGAACTGCTCGGCATCCGCGAAAGCGACCTTAATATTTATGAGCAAACAATAAAGGTCCTTGGTAAGAGAAATAAGGAACGGGTAGTTCCGATAACCAAAACCCTAGCGCTAGAAATACAAGATTTTATTGCAACTAAGAAGATACAGCGTTTCGGCAACAATGTTGACGCGCTCATCGTTACAGATAAAGGAATGCCTGCTTACCCTAAATTAATCTATCGGATTGTGACAGCCTACTTAAGTCTCGTAACTACAAATGATAAGAAAAGCCCGCATGTGCTGCGGCACAGCTACGCAACGAGTTTGCTCAACAACGGCGCAGACCTTAACGCAATTAAAGAGCTGTTAGGACACGCAAGTTTGGCGGCAACGCAGGTGTACACCCATAATTCCATAGAAAGATTAAAATCAATTTATAAACAAGCCCATCCAAAGGCCTAAAAAAGGAGGAAAAATGAAAATTGGAGTTCAATCAATTCACTTTAATGCAGATGTTAAGTTGTTAGATTTTATACAAAAAAAAGCTGACAAGCTTGACCAATTCTACGACCAGATTATAAGCGGGGAGGTTTACCTTAAATTAGAAAATGTAGACAACGAGGCCAATAAAATAAGTGAGATCAAACTTATCGTACCAGGTGGAACATTTTTTTCCAAACATCAATGCAAAACATTCGAAGAGGCAACTGATTTAGCAATAGAATGTTTAAAAAAACAGATAAACAAGCATAAAGCAAAAACGAGAAGCAAATTGAGCGAGCATAAAGCTATTTTAAGCGAAATAGAGGTAGAGTAGCGAGTAACATAAAAAAGAATTAATTACAGCAAAGGCATCTCTATTTGGGATGCCTTTGTGGTTGGTAGAGTTTTTAATTTAATAGCTATTTCGAGGGTTTCGTGTAAAATTACCGGTGGTTGGTGTAAAAAATTAGAATTAACTTTAGTTTTTTTGAAAATTATCATTTAATTAAATAAACAAATTAAAATAAGATGAAGAAAATTCAAAACAATTCAAAACAATTCAAAACAATTCAAAACAATTCTGTTTTTAATTGCACTTCTTTTTACCTCAACAGTCTATTATTCGTGTAAGAAGTCTGAAAAAACATTTAAGCCAATTGAGCAACTTAAGGACGATATTCGGTTTAAAGATGTTATTCAACAGAATTTAAGCATATTCGAGAATGTAAAATCTAGCGATGACGCAAAGGAGGCTTTAGCTCTAATTACAAAACAAAATCCAACTACGGCAGATTTAGAAAAATTCTCCGTTATTTTGGGGTTCAAAAATTTTACTGCATATTCAGCTTTTGTAAAGAATCAAGATGAAACTATATTGCGGCTTAAAGAAGAATACCAATTTAGTAAATTGGGTCAAAATGCTGTAAAGGATATAGCTATTAAAGCAATGAACAGCTCCAATAAACTAAGTAGCACCACGGCGATAAACAAGCTTAGTAGCGTGAAAGGTTCTGTTTCGCTAGCTCAGAACGACTGTGAAAGACAAAGAAGAAATTGTTTGGTAATCGTGGCATCGACTGCTACCGCTGCACATATTGCTTGCGTTGCCGCTGATTTGACAGTGATCATAGGAGCAATTTGCCACGGCGCGGCTATTGCATATCAACTAGCAGCTGGAGACAATTGCAATATTGATGCCGGGGGATGCCAAAATAATCAACCCACTATAAACTAATGCTTACTATTATGAACAAGATATATATTTTGAGAATGTTAGGAATTGTACCATTTTTTCTTTTTTTAATTGCAACCCAATTATGGAAAATGACTTTTGCTGTTAAAATGACGATTTTGATACCCATAATGCTGATAGGGCTCACTTCAATCTTTTTAATGAATCAACCTCAAATCAAAAATCCAAGGTATAATTATTTAAAACTATCATTGGCTATTCTGTCTGTTGCTTTAATTTTTGCATACCAATATTTTAAATAAGTATTTGGAAAAGAGTGAAAGAACTGAATTACAAGCAAATAGTTTACGTTAATTTTTATAGAAAATAGCGGGTAGAAAATCCCGCTATTTTTTTTGAAATTTATTTTGAATAGAAGTTTAAATGTGTAGATTTGCATTCCGTTTCAGAAAGGGTGTTAATGCCTGTAGAAACGGATTGTTCTTTTAAAGATTTAGATTAAATAACACGATAAGAAACGTTTTGATTTTTTTAGACCGTTTCGTTAAAAGCCTCCTTAGCTCAGCTGGTAGAGCAACTGACTTGTAATCAGTAGGTCATTGGTTCGATCCCGATAGGAGGCTCTATTTATTTACAATGTTAGATGTTACATTGACGATTGGTAAGATGTAGTCTTAAATCGCAGTTTAAAGATCTAGAATTTGTTTGGGGAGATTCCAGAGCGGCCAAATGGGACAGACTGTAACTCTGTTATCGCAAGATTTCGAAGGTTCGAATCCTTCTCTCCCCACAATTGGAATCGCAACTGTAGATAGGTGATTTTAGATTGAAAATATCAATCTAAGATTTTTATTGGTTAGTTGTTAAAATGGATGGTAGATTTTAAAGGTTTGGATTTGGTTGATTTTAACAGTCGCAGATCATCTTTTTAGAATTTTAAATCAAAAAAAGCGGAAGTAGCTCAGTTGGTAGAGCGATAGCCTTCCAAGCTATAGGTCGCGAGTTCGAACCTCGTCTTCCGCTCTTGGTAGTTCAGTGGTAATCCTTCGGTGATTTCAAATCCCGATTGATTGACAGAAAAACCGATGAGCGAATATTAGCCGACTTAGCTCAGCGGTAGAGCACTTCCTTGGTAAGGAAGAGGTCATGGGTTCAATTCCCATAGTTGGCTCAAAAAATACTTTGTTAACTCTGTTTAGACGCACAGAACCGACAAGGTTTTTTGTGTTGTAAAATTTAAGGATTAAAAAAAGAAAATAATACAGTTTAACCTACTAATTAGTTATAAATAAAATGGCAAAAGAAAAATTTGACCGCAGCAAGCCGCACTTAAACATCGGTACCATCGGTCACGTAGATCACGGTAAAACAACTTTAACAGCAGCTATCTCGAAAGTTTTGGCTGATGCTGGCTTATCTGTGGCGCGTTCATTCGAATCTATTGATTCAGCTCCTGAAGAGAAAGAAAGGGGTATTACTATCAACACTTCTCACGTAGAATATTCTACTGCAAAACGTCACTATGCGCACGTAGATTGTCCTGGTCACGCGGATTATGTGAAAAACATGGTTACTGGTGCGGCTCAAATGGACGGTGCAATTATCGTTGTTGCAGCTACTGATGGTCCAATGCCGCAAACTCGTGAGCACATTTTGTTGGCACGTCAGGTAGGTGTACCAACATTGGTTGTTTTCATGAACAAAGTGGATATGGTTGATGATCCAGAATTGCTAGAATTAGTAGAGATGGAAATTCGCGAATTATTGTCGTTCTATGATTTCCCTGGTGATGACATTCCAGTAATTCAAGGCTCTGCTTTGGGTGGCTTAAACGGCGATCCAAAATGGGTTGGTAAAATTATGGAATTGATGGATGCTGTAGATAACTACATTCCAATTCCTCCACGTTTAACTGAGCTTCCATTTTTAATGCCGGTAGAAGATGTTTTCTCTATCACAGGTCGTGGTACAGTAGCAACTGGCCGTATTGAGCGTGGTGTGGTTAACTCTGGAGATCCAGTAGAGATTTTGGGTATGGGTGCAGAAAACTTAAAATCTACTGTTACAGGCGTAGAGATGTTCCGTAAAATATTAGATTACGGTGAAGCTGGAGATAACGTAGGTTTATTGTTACGTGGTATAGAAAAAACTGATATCCGTAGAGGTATGGTAATTTGTAAACCAGGTTCTGTAACTCCACACACAGACTTTAAAGGTGAAATTTACGTTTTGTCTAAAGCAGAAGGTGGTCGTCACACGCCATTTTTCAACAAATACCGTCCGCAATTCTATTTCCGTACAACAGATGTAACAGGAGAAATCTCGTTACCAGAAGGAACAGAAATGGTTATGCCAGGTGATAACGTTACCATCAGTGTAAAATTGATCAACGCAATCGCAATGGAAAAAGGTTTACGTTTCGCTATCCGCGAGGGTGGTAGAACTGTAGGTGCTGGACAGGTAACTGAAATTGTTAAGTAGTACTTAAACAGCTTAAAAGGTTTAAGGAATAATAGTAAAGCAAAGTTCTTGAGCACATAAACAAGAACTTTGCATTGCTAAACACGGGAATAGTTCAATGGTAGAATAGAGGTCTCCAAAACCTTTGATCAGGGTTCGAATCCTTGTTCCCGTGCCAATAGATTGAGGATTGAGGTAGATAAAGAATATAAGTGCAAATCTATCTTTTATTACCTTAACAAACATCACATCATTCAAAAACATAAAGATGGCTAAAGTAGTAGACTTCATAAAAGAATCTTATGAAGAAATGACCGAGAAAGTAACTTGGAATACTTGGGGCGAATTGCAAAATTCCGCAGTGATTGTGCTCATCGCATCGCTTATCATCGCGATGGTTATTTTTGCGATGGATAAAGGATCTACCTTCGTCTTAGATACTTATTATAAAACCCTTAACTAATTTTACTGATGAGCGAGTTGAAATGGTATGTGGTGAGAGCTGTAAGCGGTAAAGAAAAAAAGGTAAAACAGTACATCGATGCAGAGATTAGCCGGTTAGGTTATTCACATTTGGTTCCACAAGTGTTAATTCCTATGGAGAAATACTACCAAATGAAAGATGGTAAGAAAATTGCGAAAGAGCGCAATTTTTATCCAGGTTATGTATTGATAGAAACGACCTTAGATGGAGAATTAGAGCACATCATTAAGGGGATAAATAGCGTGATAGGCTTTTTGGGTGATAAAGAAGGAAATCCTATTCCCATGCGTCAAGCAGAAGTCAACCGTATTCTAGGTAAGGTTGATGAGATGAGCGAACAGGGAGAGATGATGAATGTTCCGTACTTTGTTGGCGAAAATGTTAAAGTAATGGACGGACCATTTAATGGCTTTACCGGAGTGATAGAGGAAGTGAATGAAGAAAAGAAAAAGTTAAAGGTAATGGTTAAAATCTTCGGGCGTAAATCTCCGCTAGAACTTAACTACATGCAGGTAGAAAAAGAATAGACTCACAGAATATTTAAAAGTGAAGCTTCCGAAATTCGGAGGCTTTTTTGTTTTGGAAAGGCGAGCGTCTAAAGATGCAGTTAAGTATTTTCGGCTTCGGTTTTCGGCTTTTTCCCCAATCTTAATTTGGGCGTTTATTAAGGCTATAAGATGTTTTTTAATAGCATTAATGAGCTCGCCAACGGCTCGGGTTAACACGCTATCCGCTAAATCTTTATTTGGCTTTAAGAGGCCAAATAAAGTATATCGCTTCTATCGTTAACGCTTCCCTCGTAGTGCTCGTCACGTTGAGGAACGAAACGTCTCACACGTGGGTGGTGTAAAATTCGAAGGGGGGATTAAATCGTACTTGCATCGTTTTTTAGTCTTTACTTTTCTAATCTCGTTCATCTTTGCGAGGCTTGATGCAAACCATAGTGCGAGTTCTGCAACAATTTAGTTAAGTATTCTTCTAGAGAATAATAACCGAGTTTGAACGCACCGACCGTCCAACTTCCTGCCTTTAACCTCATTCCGCCTTTAGCTTTCTGCTTTAAGCTTTATTCCAAATCCTAGTATTCAGATCCATTTCGCGCACAACATCATACATAAACCGAATGGTTTCTAAATCGTCATTAATTAAGTTTGGGTTAAGCAAAGTCTTAAATATCGGCGCCTCAAAACAGTTTCGTTCTATCGGAAAAGCAATGTACATTTTTGAATAAATAAATGATAGAGAAATAGTATCTCTAGACTGTTCATTTAATTTTAAAATTTTTTCCATCATCGAAGGGGTCAAGATGTACCTCGCCTCGACCTGATCTGCTCCGTAGGTAACAAAAGTTTTCTCGAATTCAACATTTTCCAGCTGTATTAAATTTTTGCTATTGATAGAAAATAAATTCTTGGAGAACCAGGCGCTCATGGAGCTGCCAAAACCTCTAGGTCTAACAACAGTTACGCCATTAAAATTTTTATTAAAGTCGGCTGTAAACAAGATGCCTCTAAATATTTCGTGCCATTGAGTTTGAGTTCCGTTTTTGGTGGTAGTTTCTGTTTTATATTCGGCATGCACCTCGGCAAAATAGAAGGATGTTTTATCTGCCTTACCACTCACAAAATCTTCTGTGCTGTATCTATCTGGTGTATTGGTAAAAAGCTGAGTGTCTATAAACTCTCTTTCTCCTATTCCCGAATTTGGATTTATGGTTAAGCTTTCGTCTAGAAACTTCAGGGCGTAACCAATTACGTTGAGCTTAAAAGCACCTTTATAAGCGGTTAGTGCATTGCCAATGCGATATAAGAAAACGCCGCCGGTAATTGCGCTCATCACACCAATTATAAGCGCTGGTACCAAAAACCCAATGGTGGTTCCTAGAATACCAACTACGATGCCCGCAACAATTAAGGCGTATCCCTTGGTTTGTACTTTGGCAATTTTAGCGCGTTCAATTTCTAAGGTCGCCAATACGTTTTGAAGGGCCGCATCGTTAAATAAATCGGCTGGCATTAACTGTTAAATAGGTCTTTTGCGCTAACGTTTTTGCGTTCTTCTTCGGCGGTGGCTAAAACAGAGATTGGAAAATAATTTAGCATTCCCGCAAACATATTCCCTGGAAACATCATAATGGCATTGTTGTAATCGGTAACGGACGCATTGTACGTTCTCCTTGCTGCCGCAATTTGTTCTTCGCTTTCTGTCCACGTTCCCTGCAACTGCAAGAAATTTGTGTTTGCCTTTAAATCAGGATAGTTCTCTACATTTACCATCAGGCCTTTTACCGAACTGCTTAATTGTGCATCAATCGAAGCCTTTTCGGCGTCGGTTACATTGCTAGAAACAGCTTTAGCTCTCAATTCTGTAATTTTGGTAAGCGTACTTTGCTCGTAGTTAGTGTATCGTTTTACCACCTCAACTAAATTTGGGATTAAATCAAATCGCTTTTTCAGCATTACATCAATGGCAGAAAACGCATTGGTTACTTGGTTTTTTTTGCCAACGAGCGAGTTGTAAAAAGTAATTCCGAATATTAATAGCACAACAATAATAACAGCTCCAATAATCATAATTTTTAGGTTTTCTGGTTTAGAGGATAAATATAGAAAATAATTTTTATTGGTAAAGCTTCAATTATTGCCCTTTAGCGGCATTGTTTTCATCTGTGAGGAAAGTTTTCTATTCTATTTATAGGAAATACAGGTAATGTATAAAAAAAGAAAAAAGTATATCTTTAGAAATACCTTATGGTCTATATTAATGTTTATGGATTAGTTGATTTGCTAGCGTTTTAAACTTAAGATGAAGACACCCACAATTGTATTATTTTTTGTTATGGTTTGCTCTAACGTTTTTGGTCAGAAGTTAAATGGCGACTACGTAGTTTCCAATCAGTTATTATCGGAAAGATCTACTGAATTTAAGTTTACCAACGGGTTGTTCACCTATAGTTCTAAGGGAAACTTGGCCGTAGAGAAAAGAGGAGTTGGTAGGTACCAAATAAATGGTAAGAAGCTAATCCTACACTATTCGAAAGTTCCAAATCAAGATTCATCATATTATCATATCAAATCGAAAGGGGCAGGGTTTTCGTCGGGCAATGTTTTAATCAAGATAAAAGACGATGAAGACCAACCTATGCAGGCTTGGATTCTATTAACAAACAAACAAAAAGAAGTAATAGCGTTGATGAACACGAGCGATATTGGAGAAAGTAATCTAATGCTTTATGATGCCTTTAACACAGGATTTCTTGAAATCGGGTTTTTAGGATATAACAGCGTGTTGTTTCCGGTCAAAAAATTACTTGGAAAGCAATCTGAATTGTTGGTAAAGCTAAGTTGGCAAAAAGAGATTTATCTGGATGCGCACGTGGAAGTGTATGAGTTAAGTTTTTTAAATGATAAATCAATTTCATTAACTTCGAAAGAAACCGGTAGACTGATTTTAAAAATAAATAAAAGCTTTTGATTTTTTTATTGACGTCGTATAATTTAATAGATGCAAATAAGAAAGCATTATTTCCACTATTTTGTTGTCTTTTCTATACCTCCTTTTTTGGGGCTATTTAATTGAACAAACTCCCCACTTGGAACTATCCTGAAACAAGTCCATAGAGACAGGCAAGGTTTTTCCGCAACACAGCCCGACCTAAGAACCAACTAACTTTGTATCTAAACCCGATTGGCGTGGAAAGCCCAAACTTTTTTGTTTGGCTTGTAACAGAAAGCGGGACTACAGTTGCCGATGGAATGTTAGACTTCGGTTTTCAAAATTTTATTCCTGTATTTGTCGTAACTTAGCCTACGCCTGCTGCAAATGATACCAGTTAGCCTATTAAATCTAGGTCTAATGTGCCGGTAAGTGCAGATCTTTCGTTTTTATAAATTTAAACTACTGTGAAATGTCTTATCATTATCCATTTGTAGATTGCTTTATCGAAGAAATCGGTACAGGGCTTTCCTCGCACAAACGCACAATGGCGCGAGAAAACCTTCTCTGGGCTAAACTTTTAATCTTCTAACCAATTCAACAGCGAGCCAACTCAACGGCTTAGCGGCCAAACGACTCGGTGTCTAAACTATCTTACCGAAACTATTGTATATCTGCATTATAATATCTATCTTTGCAGTCCTTTTGGTTTTATAAGAAGGATTTAATGGGCAAGTTGTGTCAAGTGAATCTGTAATTATTGGTTAAGAGGTTCTACATGTTACATGCTTCCACAATTAACATTGAGTTTTAAATAACAATTAACAAAAAAATGGCAAAAGAAGTCAGTGCACTGATCAAATTACAGATCAAAGGCGGAGCTGCAAATCCATCGCCACCAGTTGGTCCTGCATTGGGAGCAAAAGGGGTAAATATCATGGAGTTTTGTAAACAGTTTAATGCTCGTACCCAAGACAAAGCAGGTAAAGTATTGCCGGTTGTAATTACTGTTTATGCTGATAAGTCATTCGAATTCATCATCAAAACCCCGCCGGTGGCGATCCAGTTAAAGGATGCTACAAAATTGGCAAGTGGTTCTGCTGAGCCCAATCGTAAGAAAGTTGGATCGGTGACTTGGGACCAGATCAAAGCGATTGCAGAGGATAAAATGCCGGATTTGAACGCATTTACCTCAGAATCTGCCATGAAAATGGTTGCCGGTACGGCACGCAGTATGGGAATTACCGTTTCTGGTGATGCACCCTGGACTAATTAATTAATTAAACAGTTTACAACAGTGGCGAAATTAACTAAAAATCAAAAAACGGCGCATGCTAAATTAGAAGTTGGTAAAGTTTATACTTTACAGGCTGCTGCTGAATTGGTAAAAGAAATTACGACCACCAAATTCGACGCTTCGGTAGATATCGATGTGTCTTTGGGCGTAGATCCCCGTAAAGCCAATCAAATGGTACGTGGGATTGCAACTTTACCACACGGCACAGGTAAAACTGTACGTGTCTTAGCTTTAGTAAATCCTGATAAGGAAGAAGAAGCAAGAGCAGCAGGAGCAGACTTTGTAGGTTTAGACGAATATGTGGCCAAGATTGAAGGTGGTTGGACTGACGTTGACATTATTATCACTACACCGGCTTGTATGGCTAAGGTAGGTAAGTTAGGTAGGATTTTAGGTCCGAGGAACTTAATGCCAAATCCAAAATCTGGCACAGTAACCAACGATGTTGGTAAAGCTGTTACAGAGGTTAAAGCAGGTAAGATTGATTTTAAAGTTGATAAAACAGGTATCATCCACGCTTCGATAGGGAAAGTATCATTCTCGGCGGATAAGATTTATGAGAACGCTTTAGAGGTGCTTCAAATTATTTCTAAATTGAAACCATCTGCAGCAAAAGGAACTTATTTTAAGAGCATTTATGTGTCTTCTACAATGAGTCCGGGAATAGCAATTGAAACTAAATCAGTAGCGGGGATCTAATTATTATGAACAGAGAAGAAAAAAACGAAGTAGTTGCAGAACTACAAGGACAAATGCAAGAGTATGGCAATTTTTATATTGCAGATACCTCTAGCCTTTCTGTTGCGAAAATTAACAACATCCGCCGCAAATGTTTTGAAAGCGATATCATCATGAAGGTTGCCAAGAACTCTTTAATTCGCAAAGCGATTGAAGGTTTAGATGGCGATGCTTCTGAGATATACGAAAGCCTTAAAGGTTCATCTTCTTTGCTTTTCTCTAAATCGGCAAATGCGCCGGCAAAGCTTATTAAAGCTTTGAGAAAAACATCAGATAAACCATTGCTTAAAGCAGCATTTATAGATTCTTCTGTATATGTTGGAGACAACCAGTTAGACACTTTGGTGAGCTTAAAATCGAGAGAAGAGCTTATCGGAGACATTATTGGCTTGTTGCAATCTCCAGCGAAGAATGTGATATCTGCGCTTAAATCAAGCGGAGGCAAAATTGCAGGAATTGTTAAAACTCTACAAGAAAGAGAAGGTTAACGAACACCTTAAGTTCGAAGAAATTAAACAACATTATTTTACGTAAATTTTAAAATCTTAATACAATGGCAGATTTAAAAGCGTTTGCTGAGCAATTGGTAAACTTAACAGTTAAGGAAGTTAACGAATTAGCTCAAATCCTAAAAGACGAGTATGGTATAGAGCCTGCAGCTGCTGCAGTTGCTGCTGGTCCAGCTGCCGGTGGCGATGCCCCTGCTGCTCCAGAAGAAAAAACTACTTTTGATGTAATTCTTAAAGAAGCAGGTGGTGCTAAATTAGCAGTGGTAAAACTTGTTAAAGACCTTACTGGTTTAGGATTGAAAGAAGCAAAAGATTTAGTTGACGGTGCACCAAAAGAAATTAAAACTGGTGTTGCTAAAGACGAAGCAGAAGCATTGAAAAAACAATTAGAAGAAGCTGGAGCGGTAGTTGAAATTAAATAATCACTCCCTTTTAGCTCGCTAAAAAAGTATCAGACACCGACTGAAAATGTCGGTGTCTTTACGTGTTTGTAACTACCCCATTTTGTTTGGTTGATGAGGCGGTTTAACTAAAACCAAACCAATTAGTTTATTCTTAAACTACAAAACTTTTAGTCCCTTGGCAAAGAAAGTCGAACAAAGAGTAAATTTTGCAACGAGTAAGCACATTTTAGACTATCCTGATTTTCTGGATGTGCAATTGCAATCATTTAGA
Source organism: Pedobacter sp. UYEF25 (assembly GCF_054061655.1). Classification (NCBI taxonomy): domain Bacteria; kingdom Pseudomonadati; phylum Bacteroidota; class Sphingobacteriia; order Sphingobacteriales; family Sphingobacteriaceae; genus Pedobacter; species Pedobacter sp. UYEF25. The sequence continues at coordinate 34,653 of NZ_JBSSEL010000027.1, forward strand.
GAATTTTTCCAGATAGACACTACTTCAGACAATCGCTCTAGCGAAGGTTTATTTAAGGTGTTTGCAGAGAATTTCCCGATTACAGATTCTAGGAACATCTTCGTGTTAGAGTTTCTGGATTATTTTGTAGATCCGCCACGATATGATATACATGAATGTATAGAACGTGGCTTAACGTACAATGTTCCGTTAAAAGCGAAGCTTAAGCTGTCGTGTAACGATGTTGAGCATGAGGATTTTGAAACCATTATCCAAGATGTTTATTTGGGTACCATTCCCTACATGACGCCGAAAGGAACGTTTGTAATTAATGGTGCAGAGCGTGTAATTGTTTCCCAATTGCACCGTTCGCCGGGTGTGTTTTTCGGTCAAAGCCGCCACACAAACGGTACCAAATTATATTCAGCACGTGTGATTCCTTTCAAGGGTTCTTGGATAGAATTTGCAACAGATGTAAACAACGTAATGTACGCGTACATTGATAGGAAAAAGAAATTTCCTGTTACTACCTTGTTAAGGGCAATCGGTTACGATTCTGATAAGGATATCCTAGAACTTTTTGATCTTGCGGATGAAGTAAAAGTTAGCAAATCGGGGTTGAAGAAATACATTGGTCGTAAGTTAGCTGCCAGGGTATTGAAAAAATGGGTAGAGGATTTCGTTGATGAGGATACAGGTGAAGTTGTATCTATCGATCGCAACGAGGTTATTCTTGAGAGAGAAACCGTTTTAGAAGAAGACCACATTGATATGGTTATTGATGCTGGCGTAAAAACCATTATTCTTTCAAAAGAAGATGGAGCAAGCCAGGCAGATTATACCATTATTTATAATACGTTACAAAAGGATACGGCCAATTCAGAAAAAGAAGCTGTAGAAAACATCTATCGTGCATTGCGTAACGCAGAACCACCTGATGAAGAAACGGCAAGGGGTATTATCGACCGTTTGTTTTTCTCTGATAAGCGTTATGATCTTGGCGATGTTGGTCGTTACCGCATCAACAGGAAACTAAAGATGGATACGCCAGAGGATGTGA
>NZ_JBSSEL010000028.1:0-33548 GCF_054061655.1 Pedobacter sp. UYEF25
AGCTACTCCTGAAAGTCGCCACCGAGAGGCCTACTCTCATCTCTTTTTAAAGCATCAAACTGCTTCCGCAATCTGTTCAAGACACACACGTTTTGAAAATTTGCGCAGAAATGGCATTACTTGCAGAACCATTGTGGCACCGCACTAAATTAGGTAAATAACTGATGAATTAACAGAACCACTGTCAGCCATTTTTACGCAAATTTGCTGTTACCAGCAGTATTTTTATTCAATTATTTACTAGTTTTTTAGCTCGTTCTGAAATTAACCAAAAATATTTACTGTCCTTTTTTATTTGTTCAATTGTCTTTCCTAAAGTTTCTTTGAGATTTAGTTCAGAATTAAGCCCTGTAAGTTCAATTATTTTTAGTTGTCGTCTTTTGTCTTTATGCAGTTCGAGTTTGTTAATTAAGGTCAATCTAAAGTCTTCATTAGTTTCATTTTCAACTAAAGTTCTACATGAAGCAAATAATTCATCATCATGTTCGGTATTTAATGCGATTTCAATTAATTCGTCACAGGTCGGAATTGGGAGTTTTCCGAGTATATTGTAACCACCTCCATGTTGATAGCTGTCAACATAATAACTTAACCATTTTTCGTTTTCATTTTTGTCGAAGTAGGTTTTTGTCCATTTAGAATTGTCAATATTTATTAATTCAAGTTGAGAAACCTTTTTTTCTATAAGTTTTAAGTTAGAAATCAGAAGTCGTTCAGTTAAATTAATCATTTGCGCTTATTAGGTAATATTGCTGGTAACGTTTCTCGGCTTGGCGATGTGGCGGAAATCGAAGCGCAAATGTTCAATTTTGCACTAAAGTTCAATGGAAGAACTGAACTTGAACTTATCACTAAACCCGCCATATCGCCAAACCGATGTTGGCAGCACGGGCTTTTGTCCGCCATGGTGTTTCGTCGATCAATTAAACGACTGTCTAAATTCTAATGGCGAAATTTTTGTTTTTGTCTTGAAAAGTTTACTGAAGGATTGCGAATGTTCAAAGCCCAATTCGTAAGCGATTTCGCTTATGGAAAGTTGGGTGGTAGATAATTTTTCTTTCGCTTTTTCAATTAGTTTGTCGTGAATGTGTTGCTGTGTGCTTTGCCCCGTCAGCGTTTTAAGCAAACGGCTTAAATAGCTTACCGATACATTTATTTTTTCAGAGATAAACTGAACGGTTGGCAACCCTTTTGAAATCAAATCATCATTATTGAAATAATCTGCAAGCAATTTTTCCAATCTTTCCAAAATTCTATGATTGGCTTTCTTGCGTGTAAGGAATTGACGTTGATAAAAACGCTCGGAATAACTTAGCAATGTTTCTAAATGCGCAATAATGATGTTTTGGCTGAAATTATCAATGTTAGAATCGTACTCTTGTTTTATATTTTGGACAATGCCATTTAATGTTGCTTCTTCTTTCTCAGAAAGGAATAATGCCTCATTTACAGAGTAATCAAAAAATTCGTATTGTTTAATTGTTTTTGCAAGCGTCGTGTTCCAAATAAAATCGGGGTGAATGAGTAACATCCAACCTGAAGGTTTTTCAGGATTTTCTTCTTCATTACTTTCAAATTTTAAAACCTGGTTAGGCGACATAAAAAATAATACACCATCATCGTCAAAATCGTAAAGCTGTTGCCCGTATTTGTACTTTATGCCATTCATACGTTTCAACACAATAAGATAAAAATCAAACACGGCATTAATAGCGCTGTAGTCGGGCAAGTGGGCGTCGTCCATTATTACTACGCTGATCAAAGGGTGTTCGGGCTTGGATAAGCCTCTTAACCGATGGAACTCACTAATCGATTTTATTCTGATTGGTTTTAAATTGATCATAAACAACGGTGCAAATTTATTTTAGTTGACTATTCATCATTTTGTCAAATATCTTATCGCTTAATAGTTTTCTTAAAAACAGGACAAACTTCATCATAGCGCCGCCTACATATCTTGTTTTAGGATTGGTCGCTTCTATGCCTTGTTTGATGAGTTTAGCAATCGAAATTGGTTCAGGATAACCTTTTACTTTTTCCGGGCTATAAAAGCTGTTATTCACCTTTCTTGCCAATTCCTTGTACACTGTTTTACCGGAAACACGCATCAGGTATTCACTTGATATTGCTGCTATTTCCGTTTTAGTACCGCCCGGTTCAATTACAATTACGTCAATGCCAAATTGTTTCACTTCATTGCGCAGCGCATCACTTAATGCCTCTACCGCAAATTTACTTGCACTGTACCAACCACTCATTGCAAGACTAAACTTGCCGTTGACAGATGAAATATTTACAATTTTTCCGTAGTTGTTTTTTCGCATAGCCGGAAGCACCAATTGTATCAACCGAGCCGCACCAAAGAGATTTAATTCTAATTGATATTTTGCATCAGCAATAGGTACATCTTCCAACGCACCAAAATTACTAGAACCTGCATTGTTTATTACGATGTCTATACTGCCTGCCTCTTTCAAAATTTGTTCAACACACCCAATAAGGCTTTCTTCTTTCGTCACGTCTAATGAAATCGGCTTAATGCCAAAGTTTTTTAACTCCTGCATTTTCTCTGTTCTCCGTGCAGCACCATAAACATTGTAACCGTTCTGTGCCAATAAAACTGCGGTTGCTTTTCCTATTCCTGAAGAAGCCCCTGTAACCAATACTGTTTTCATTATACTTATTTTTTCGTTAGTGCAAAATTGAATCAAAGAACAAAGATTGATGTAGCCATTTTTGACAATTTTGTAGCCGGAAATGAAGCCATTGATTGTAAGCCTGAATAATTGTATAGTTGTGATAATTTTCCATAAGTTAGTGAAGGACTGTCCCGCGAATGGTTGTCGATAGGTATTTGTCTATTTAAATATGGTTGCTTCCACCAAATAGTGAATTATCAGTGGGTAGTCCACCGATGAATTTTTTAAAGTGTCGGGTTATGCGGTCGTTTAGCCTTGCTGCCAACTAGTAAACATGCGCTATGGTATAGCGTATATATTTCATTTAAGCTAACCAAATTTATCATAACATTTCAAATATTCAAACTATCTAATGGGCTTTTTATCAAACTTATTTGCTTTGTACTTACATAGGTATAAATCTCGGTTGTTTTCGTACTGCTGTGCCCCAACAGTTGTTGGATATACCTAATGTCTGTTCCGGCTTCCAACAGATGCGTGGCAAATGAGTGCCTGAGCCAGTGCAGCGTTGGCTTTTGTTTCAAACCGGCCTTTTTACACGCGTTTCCCAATACCTGTCTGAGCGAACTTACCGAATATTTATCTCCATACTGTCCCTCAAAAAGATAGTTGGTCGGTCTATATGCAGCATAATATAATTTCAGCTGTGCCAAAAGCTTTACCGATAACATGACCATACGGTCTTTACTTCCCTTTGCCTTACAGATTGAAACGAGCATACGTTTACTATCTATATCTTCAATTTTTAGACTGATCACTTCTCCTGCCCTCAGCCCACATCCATAAATGAGACTGAGCATGGTTTTATGTTTCAAGTTTTCACAGCTCCTTATAATCGATGCTATAACCGAAGAATCCAATACTTTCGGTAAAACCCTTTCTTTCTGTGGCCTGATAATCTGATTTTTATAAGTACCCAATCCCAATATGTGTCTGTAATAATAGAGCACCGCATTGATCAAAGCATGAGAGCTGCTTGTTCCCAGATTGTTCTGCATACCTAAACGGATTACAAGCGCATTCACCTCATCGGCAGTCAGCTGATCTATCTCTTTTTTTAGGCTATGACAATAGTATTTAAAATTGAAGAAAGAGACATAATAGTTCTGGATGGTATTCAAACTGTAATTGCTTGCCTTTAAGTGTATAAGGTACGCATCAGGAACCGATATATCTGTAGCATAACTTTGGCTCCAGATAACAGAGTAGAGATAAAGGCTGTTGATTTTTACATGTTGGTGAAAAGAGATAAATATCTTTCCCTTAACGGTCTGCAATAATTTTAACAGATACTTTTCTTGGTAAGGGATCAAAAAAACCGAAAGTTTTCTGTTGTACTTTACAAAGTCGAGCTTTGCAAGTATAGCTTTGCACACATTAATCTGTTCGGTGGCCAATAAATAATAGTTCACATCCTCAATAATCGCAGTTTTAACGAATATTTTTAGCTTCTTATAATTGTACTTTGGGATTTCAAAATGGTTGGCACTGGATTTAGGATATTGTTGCGCTTTTCTCACATATTGTGTATGGAGTTGACTTCTGTTAATGGTAAGTTTCCCTTGTGAAGCAGCAACAATTGTCTCTAGAATATCTTCTGTTGCCTCAGTATAAAGCAACTTACAGCATGCATCATAATGAAAAAATGAAAATTTCAATAGCCATTTGAATAGAAGGGGGTTTTTAAAAAAGGTGTATCTGTAAACCTTTCTGCCTTGAAAGTCGATTTCTGATATGTTTATTGATAGCCATCATAAATAGGTTTTAACCTAAAGTAAAAGCTAAGAAACAGTTAGTCGGACTTATCCGTTTATAAGCGGTTATATCCGGATACATACGGCTAGATAGCAAGCTTATTCAGCCTATGTCGTTTGTAAAGAGCAAATTGCTGAGGAAACGCATAGTTGTGAATTGCAATTTAGAACTGATTGAAAGTTCGCAAATAAATTAAAGTATTTTTCAACAATGGCTATCATTTAAAAACAATCTAAACTCTCATAAAACCGGTTTTTTTTGAGATTAGGACTAATAAATCAACTTATATTGTTAGAGATTTGCAAATTGATATATCTCATCGCCAAAAACAATAAAAATCCAATCACAAATGTCTAAAAAAAAAGAAATCACTTTCCCACAACAATTAGATTATTATTGGTTGGGAGATCAATGAAATTATCAAATAGCCACTGTTTATCTCTACGAAAAATCGTATATTTAAGTATGAAAACTGCATTCTATTTAGTTGTTACCTGCTTCATTTCAACCGGCGCTATGTTTGGAGCTTTGGGGGCAAAAAATCCATCTCCTTTGTTTGGAATAGCTTTCGGTATTTGGGCCTTATTTATTTGGGGAGTAGCGCGACGAGAAAAGGAATCGGCTAATAGGAAGGGTCGAGAGCGTTTGTTTCAAGAATACATGCGAAATCAACTCATGAATAATCGGAATAGAAACTAGGTTGATGAATTGATTAATCTGTATTAACAGCAATTATCTAAAAACTAGTTCATAAGCTAGTTTTAGATTATTGTCTTCGGAACGGTTAAGCATTTTTCTATAGTCAGCAAAAGATTATAAAAAATTAATTGATTTCGGATTGCGTTCTTCAAATCAGTTGCATTTCAGAGCCAAGATCATAGACAAATCGCGGGTAGGCCGCAACGTTCTTTCATCAAAGGAAAGGAATATTGCGTGCGGTTTTGATGATAGATTGTTGCTCTTGGAACAAATCTTGTTTTATGCCGGTTTTGTGCCACGGATAAAAAAAATGGTTCCCGGTGTAGGTTTACCGGAACGTGGATACCATTTTTTGGTGCTAAAGCAATAAATTAAGATTTGTTAGTTTGATAGCTATTTCGAGATAAGGTAATCTGTTATATCTATCAGGAAATCTTCCCCTTTAATTACATAAGCTGAAAGAATTTAAAAGTGAATGTTTGGACTTAATTCATTTTTTAGCGTGTCCAATGCATAGAATATATCGTTGCTTTCCACAGCAAAATTTCCAAAACATTCTATTTCTATTATATAACGTTCTGATTCCATAGTCTTAATTATTTATGCAAGATTAATAGTCAAAATAATCACGTGGTAAAATTTGTTGTTTTAGATTCTTTGGAAAGAAATAAAATAAAACGGGACAACTATTTTGCCCCGTACTTCATAAAACCTAACGGTATAATTAGGTTAGTTACCTACCTCTTCCCTTCTTTTGAGTAGGGGGTACTTCTACAGGATCGCCCTGTTTTAAATCCTTAATTGAGTCGTCTTGTTTCTGTAAAGCTTCATTTGCTTTTGCAGTTACCTCTTTGCTAAAAATTGCTTTTAGGTTGGCATCGGCAAAGTCTAATGATTTATATTGTGGGTTTGCAGAAACAAAGCCCTTAATTTCTAAGCCATTTCTTAAAAAATTAACTTCAGTTTGGTTTCCCTTTTCTAACGACTTAATTAGTCTCTCTTTAATTTCTTGATTGTCTAGACCTTTAATCGTCGAGTTTTCTAAAGTTTGGTTCAAATCAAAACCGTAATTCTCATTAAATGATTTTACCAAGTGATTGTCTTTAACTTTTTCTGCCTGCAAATCCAGCTTCAACCAAACATTTGCTTTTTCCCCACTTTTAAGAATAATATCTTTGTTTACCGCCCGACCAGACAATAAGTTATAGGCTTCTTTTGCGGTTACACCCTTACCTTTATTTACATAGAAGGTTTGAGCAACAGCATCCTTCTCTCCGGCTGTTTTAAGTTCAGCTGTATAATTATTTAGAAAAAACACATCGCCTTCTTTACCCTTGGAGAAATTCAATTCATAGGCAATGTTATCGTTAATTTTAACATTATCTTTTTGAGTTGACGATGGTATTGAGGTATCTGTTGTTAACTTAAAACCGGTATTTCCCTTCAACATGGACTCTTTTAAGCTTTCATTAAGCTTACCTCCAAAACCAAGATACTTTAGATTGTTTTCTAGGTACTCTAAATTTTTTTCATTCATAACTTTTGTAGATTAATATTTGATTTATTTTACTTTTTCGATTTGGATAGGTTTTACATCAGGGATAGAAATTTTTATCCTTTTTGCTCACCTAGGTGTAAGGGCAGGCAAAAAGATAGAGATGGATAGCCCGCTCGGATGCCCAAAGCCAACTATAGTAGTGTTGTTCTAACATGCTTTCTTTGAACTCACATTCGGAATGAATTATAGAATTTAGCTCTAATCTCTTCAGCTAGTTTGAAACGAGCTGCTCCAAAAAAGAAACATGCGATTTAGACTTAAAAGTCCGAATATGGGATCTAAAATTTGTAGCCTTACAAAAAGCTGAATAGCTAAAATTTGATTGATTAAGGAAAAAGGTTTTCTCCTTGAACTTGACCATAATGCGTTCATCGATAATTGATATCCTGGCACCTAAATTTGAAAGTGCTAAAGCTATTTTAACATCAGAAATTTGCCCTAAGACATCATTAGAAAATATTAATCCAATACGTCTACCAGTTAATCTCGACTTAATCCAGTTTATTTGCTCATGCGATATTTTGTTTCCAACAGCAATAAAAAGCAAACTTTCTAAACTTTGAAATTTATGTAAGTTTATTGAAGAAAAACTAATTGCTTCCATCGCAGATGAACAGATGAAAATCTGTTTCGCTAGGCGGATATTTCCGCACAACCAACTATTGTTGCTATTGGGTACTAGATGAAAGGCTAGACCAAAATGCTCGATGTTGTTTTGGTCATAATGAAAAATCAGACTACCGATTTTGTCGATTTGGTAACTTTCTGCGAAAAATTCTTGAACACACTCTTTTACTCCAAGTTTAGTTAGGAAAGGGTATGGTAACATTATCTTGAAGTTCCTGATCGATTGTAGCCGCGAAAATACTCATTGCTTTTTACCCGCTCGGTATCAGGGTTTTTGTCTATCATTTTATCTTTCATAGATTGAGATTTCATATCTCTAAAAGCTTGTTCGTATCCCTTTCCATAATCTTTAGACTTCAATTCATCGCGCTCTTTGCCGATTAGAGCGTTTAAACCATTCATCAATAAATAAGAAATCCCACCATCTAACAATAGAGAAACAATTAGCGCACTTTTACTTGAGACAATTCCTCTTCTATCAACATTACTCATTTGAAAAACAGCTCCATCCTGAAGCTCTACCTCTTTTCCTTTTTTATATCGATCCTTTTGTTCTGCGGTTAACTTTTCATTATTCACCATATCTGGCACAGTGATTTTTTGGGTATCTGTGAGTATGAATTCTTTAGTATCTCTATCAAATTCTACCAATATTTCCTTTTTATTACCCGCTTCATCAAGCGTAGTCTTATAAAGATTAACCTTTTCTCCACTTTCCAGATTTTGCGCTTCAAGATTCGTTAGAAAAGGAGGATAATTGGGTTCCCTATAAATGGGATGGATTAGCAAATCTAACTTACCCTTAGCATTAGGTTTCAAAGATATTTTTGCATCGAGTTGGTCTATGTTTAAGCTACCTGCAGAAAGATTTTTTAGACTAATCATATCCGTTCTTTTACCAGATAGAAGTGCATGTAAATCATCCATATCCATTACAATGTTTCCTTTATTTACCAATCCAATTTTAGCCAAAACATTTATTGGAAGGTCTTTTTGTTTAAAAATTTCTCGTAACATAATCCTTAAGTTTATCGTTTATTTGTTTTTTGAAGTGGATTGCTTAATTCTTCCATCTGATGCTGAGTCCTTAATTCCTGCTGTTTTGCTTGAACTAAAGACTTATACAGGCCATCATCATGGGAAAGTTTGAACCTATTACCTGTAGTTAAATCTTCCATGGATAGCATTCGATTACGAAAGGAACTAATTACTTTGAACGAAGCACTTTTGTAATCAACAACGTCATTAATTAAAAGGGAGGTTTCTGGTTTTTTTACATCAATTTCCTGTTCAATTTCTCTTTTTTGCTCAAATGATAAAATCTTGTCCGTGATTTTTTGCGCATCGGAAGATGCCTTATGGATTTCAAAAGAATCGTCCTGCAAAATTCTCACCCAGCTATCCACATATGCGGCATGCTGCCCAAAATTATGGCCGATATTTAGTTCGCTGCCAATCATTAGAGAAGCAATCTCAGCTCTTAATTCCTCCCGTGCATATTCTTCAGTACCGAACGTTCCTTTTAAGTCTCTATTTAATCGGTCAGCATGACCTGTCCAATGCCCTAGTTCGTGCAGGAGCGTAGCATAATATTTAGCACCACTATCAAACTGATGTTTCTCGGGCATTTGTATATAATCCCTGCTTGGCACATAATAAGCTTTATTTCCGCCATGCCTTAAATCAGCATTTGTATTTGCAACTATAATTTCTGCTCTCTCTATATTCGTCCATTGTTGACTTGGCTCATCTTTCCTTTCTTGCTGTAGAGTCGGAATGCCATCAATTTGCGAGGCATTAAATACCCAAGCACAGGTTATTACCGGTCTAGATAGCCAAACGACAATTTTTTTAGGTTTACCTAAATGATCCAAAACCGGTTTTCCCTTTTTGTCCAATACCTTTTTTAGATCGTGGGTTTTAACAAAATTGATTTGAGTTCCTTTTGCTCCCTTTATAACTTTCCAATTTTTACCTTCGGCTTGCTTAAACGTAAGCCACCGAGGATCTTGCATCTTTTGCATAGAAAGCCAAAGGGTATTCATTCCCCGGTATGCTTTATTTGTCGTTGGATTATAGGGCAAATTAAAGTTAGCACTACTGTGCTCGGTCCATGGTTGCTGAAATGGAGAAGTACCTTTTTTTAGTTGGTCTATCAATCTTTCTGCTACAAGTTCAAATAATGCTTTCTTAGTCTCCATCATCGCCCTCACTTTCTATCATTTGATCTTCTATCGACAGAATATCGGATGTACTAATGCTGTAGATATCGATTTCAGAAATATCGAGCGTAATGTCTCTATCAGACACCAATCGTAACTTCTCTTTGAGCCTGTTTTCTATATTGGTCATATTTCTAATTTAGTAGTGTATAGTAAAGCATGTTGCCATTTAGATTCATAATCTGATACAGGAATGGTAGCGGGTCGATAAATTTATTCTTATATTTAATCGAGAAATGTAGGTGTTCACCTGTTACACGACCCGTTTTCCCCGTAATTCCCAGCGGACTTCCTGGAGCGACAAATTGACCAGCCTCAACAAACTGTAAGGAAAGATGTCCATAAATGCTTGAGTAATTCGCATGTGCTATCCTAATAAAATTTCCAACAATGCTATTGTAGCCAACCTCACTTACGATGCCATGCAGTATGGAATAAACGGTATCATTTCGAGCACTAAGGTCAATACCAGAGTGAAATTTATTTTTCTCCTTTGTTACGGGATGTGTTCGTAATCCAAATCCAGATGTTAGATAAATGCGTAAAAGAGGTAATCGCACTGTTTTTAACAACTTTAAAACATCGTAACTGCTACTGCTGTCTTTTGATTCTTCCAACAATGGTTGAGCTTTCCGTTTAATAGAGTCCTTTAACGTTATTTCGGCTCTTTTAGTAATGTTGATTGTTTGGATGTTGTTAAGTTGAATAATTGAATTAAATCCTTGTGCATTAACGGCGGTAGCATAAAAGCTAAAGATGATCGGCAACCAAATCTTCAATCTCCTTATTGATTTTGAGGAAATTCCTTCTAAGTGTTTCATCTTTTTTTCCGTTGAAATCATAAAATATTGGAAGTGAGCGATAATTTTTTTCTTCTTCCTGTATCTGTTTTATATCAAGGTTGATTTTACAATTGATAGCAGACGTTTCAAACTGACCGGTATATCCTTCGGTTACATCTGCAGCAATTACACCAACCATTTCACCGGCATTTAAGGAAGCAATTTTACCTGCCGGAATCAGAATTTCTAACTTTTCGTTGATAGACGTTGAGGTTTTATTTCTATCGATAGAAAGACTTTCGCCGATCTGTTTAGATTTTCCGAAAAGTCGCTCTAGCCAATCCAAAGTTTCTTTATTTCTTACGGAACCCGATACAACATTTCCAACCACAGATTGAATAGTAGCAGCTGCATTTTTACCATATTGTTGTTGAAACTGGGGCAATTCTTGTAAGCCCATCAACACTGCCACTTTATTGCTTCGAGCTGTGGCAATCAAATTCTCGACTTTATGTACGAATAGCGTAGGGATCTCATCAATAATAATGGCAGAGGGTAAATTTCCCTTCGAATTAATTAACCTAGTTAGGCGGTTCAGCACCACAGAATAGCAAGCTGAATTAATGTTTTGGGTATTTGGATCATTTGCCAAAACAAGTATCCCGGGGTGCTCCTTATCAGAAATTTTCAGATTAAAATCATTTCCGGAAAACACCCAATAAGTCTCTTTTGTAGCCAATCGGCTAATAAAAATCTTTAGCGTACCAACTTGTCCTTCCAACTGATCAAAGGCTTTCGCCTTAAACGCACTCATAAAAGGCGACAATAAAGAAACCAACTCAGGATCTGTAAAAAGCGTGGTAAAGATTTCCTCATAAGATCGATTTAAAAAACCTAAGATATGCGGTAAGCTTGAATACTTTCCATCCTTATATTTACTTAAAAAGTAAATGGATGAAGCTAAAAAATTCACAGCAGATTGCGTAAAAAAAGCATCGCTACCGCCAGACTTATCTCCCTTTTTTAAAGACTCTACCAAAGCTTCCGCAGTTTCAGAAGCATCTGCCAACGACTGAATATAATCGGCTCTTAGTGGGTTAATTCGTTTACTTTTTTCTACCTCATTTAAATTGATGACATGGAAATCGAAGTTTTTAAGCAATTTATTCTGCTTGGCCAAGAGATAGTGGTAATAGGCAATTTGGCCTAGATCCGGGAATTTGAAATCGTATAGGCAGATACAAAACTCCTTGGCAATCATTTGTCTTATAAATGGATTTACTATCGAGAAAGACTTTCCAGAGCCGGGTGTGCCAATAACCATCGTTGCACGAAATGGATTGACAAAATTTATCCATCCGTTCCAAACTTTCTTTTTGTAATAAAATAACGTGGGGATATTGACAGAATATGGCGTAACTATCTTCTTGGTTTGTTGCATAAAGCTTTCGCCTTCTACATTCCACTTGTCTTTACCTAACCCAGAGCGTATCAATTTAGAAACATTGTCCATCGCAACACTTACTACCAATGCTCCAAAAAAAGAGCAAAGCATGTAGCAAAGGTTAAACCAGCTGGTATATTTAAATACATATGAAGATTGCTTATTGTAGAAATAGATGCTGCCAAAAAATAAAATAAGACCAATACAAAGCGGATAGACAATTTGGGTTTTTGGATCTAAATCGAGTTTCTTTTTTGCTAATGTGCCAATACTAACCAAACAGATAAGTGTCAAAGTACATAGTTTACTAACCATTAAAGAGTTGTAAATAGGGATCTTCTCTACACGATATAGGGCATGAACGAATACACCCCAGAAAGGCGCATTGATGTATACAAAAATTATGAACTCGAAAATAACCATCATATAAATGGCAGATTGCAAAAATCCATGAAGCTTTTGTATTTCCTTGGTTTCCTCCATTTGAAAAATTCGAAAATTAAGTTTGCTTTAGTTAAGTCAATTAGAAGGTTTTAATTAACAACTCTTTAAATGCCTGATCGAACTTGTCAATACTTATATTCAAACATTCATCAATTTGTTATCATTCTATCACATCGGCGTTAAGTAAATCAGAATAATGCATTAGCAAAGTTATCGTCCTGCCAGATATTTGCTTTTCGTTCATCTCTACACTTAGAACTTTGTTGCCGGGAAACGTGAATTTTTTAAACACGTATACATTTCTGAAATAAGACTTAAAGGATTTTGAATCGTTCAAAATGAAGTCTGGTTTGATTTCAAGTGATTGAACATTGGTAGCTTTAACAATTTTCTTGTCTTCAATTTTAAACCTAACTTCATCTATGTCATATTTGAGGTTTGTTTTGTTTTTAAAAGAAATATCCAAGAAAACATAATCGTCAAGGGTGTAAATATTGTTCACCGTGGTCTTAATCCCATAGGCGTTTGCACTTATTGAAAATATTTTTGGTTTCCGTTTTATAACTTCCAAAGCATAGCTTCTCATTTCTCTTTCTGACATCGTTATACCTGGGATATTTAATGCTTTCATATCATTTGGTAGAACATCAATATTTGTCTTCAACAAGTTATCAGACGTGGAAGGATCGTAAATCACACTATATTGTGCAATAAATTTTTCGCCTACAATAGTTATAATTGCATTATCCGAATAGCCATAGGCTGCCTTTTTTAAGGAATCGATGTGCTTTATTCTAAGAATATTCTTAACAGGCAAATCCCCAAATATTCGTTTATTGGAAATATCTACATATTGAATAGGCTCGGGCGAGATAAAATGGACCGAAATATTATCGTTCAAATAAACGATGGGTAAATCTGTCTTGTTACCCCCCTCTGCTTGTTGAGATTTTTGGGCAAAACTTGTTGTGGCCGTTATGAAAATAACGGAGGCCAAATAAAAAATATTTTTCATGGTTAGTAATTCTTTTGAGCGTTTTGAAGCTCTTCGGTGTCTATTAAATAGATGTAGGTATTGTATTTGATTTTAGCTTTATTTTTACGGATAAGGCTGGCAATTGCTGTCGAGGTAGATTGAAAGACTTTATCTAATGCGCTCATCATAAATTGCTGTTGATTTTGAGAAGAGTTCTGCATGTTAAAGCCTTGCATTGAATTACTACCAAGGTTTTTTGAAAATTCTCGAAATGCAGACGCTGGAACGTATAAACCTGGCAGACCGTCTAAATCATATATATCTAATTTAACCGGTAAAATATTATCGTCTGATAAGATAGATTGAATGGTTAGGTTAACTCGTTGATCTGAAAAGCCAGATACTTCTGCGTACAAGTAGCTCCCACGTTTAATTAATTTGTTCCCCGCTTTCACATCTTCTAAAAGTCTTATTCGAATGCGTGAGCCTGCGTATCCAGTTACATTCTCATCTACAATAGCTTTTATAAATTCTTTATGTTTATGAGCATAAAGAGTATTGAAAATCTCAGCCGATCTATCGGGTTTGGTAACTTCAAGTCTAATTTGTGAACTACGAATTTCATCGGCTTTCTTCATGGCCAATTGCCGTTCCATTTCTGCTTTATATTCTGGATCTGAAGCCTTCCCCATACTGTCCATGTATGACATTTGCTTTTTAAATGTCTCCATCGGATCTGGCTCTTCAATAGAAGCATCGGTATTTTTTCGTTTACTATAGGCATTCCGATTTTGAGTTCCTCCGCTGGATAAATTTGAGAGAGCCGCTGCAAGAGCTTTGTCCTCTTGTGATAGTCTGTTATCTGCACTTCTTTTATATTGGGAATCACCTGAATAGGGTAAATAGTCTTTATTGCGTCCAATATTTGCACTCACTCTATTATATTTTCCGTTCATGGCTTGGTCGATAGAATCAAGCATCTGTTTCTCTCTATCAGAGTATCCATTACCATATCTTGCATCTTGGCTTTTTTCTTCGTCTAATGAATTAATTGCAGAATAACCGTCTGCTTGTTTATATTGATCGCGATAAGCATCTAACTTGTTAGTCAATTCTGACTTCTTTACTACATCAGAAACCTCAGCTACATTGTTTTGCATTTCGGCTTCGTTTTTTTCAACTACAGTCGTTTTAGCACTACTTCTATATACATAGAAAAAAAGGCATAAAAATGGCAATACCAATAATGGTATCACGTACTCAGGTCGTTTAAAATCTATCTTCATCACTTATTGGGATTAATTTGTCTATTCATTTCTTGCAACTGATTTAGATCTCGTTGCAATACTATACTATCTTGTTTGGTCAACTCCTTTTTGGCGATTATGCTATTAATTTGTTGCTTCAATTTTATAGTCTCTTTAAGATTTCCGGTCGTTTCAATAATTGAGTTAAGCCCATCATCAGCAGAAATATTAAATTTAGGAGGGGTGGTATGCGTGGCGTTAACTAACACTTTTTTGGGAGGTTCTATCTTTCCATCAACATTAAAAATAGTTAACGAGAGGATAAAAGAGGCTAATATCAAACCAACCATTATCCCAAAAATCGATTTCGGATATCTCGTTAGAATATTGTTTACTTTTTTCCCAAATAGATAAACGTAGGGCGAAAATTCCTTTTTCAGTTCAGTGAAAACAGTATCGTTTGAATTTCGGTTAGAATGAATTTTTTTGAACATTTTCTAAGTCTCTATTTTCTAATGTTTTCCAATTGATTATTAAAACGCCGTGAGGATTATTTTCAGAACGCGGTATATCTTTTAAATACCCCTCTGTTATCAAAGAACGTAGCACTGTTGAACTCCTTCGATCAATCTTCTGTTTACCGTAATATCTAAAATATTTTTTGGGCATATTTAAATAAATAGAATCCGTTTGCATTGTTAAAACCGAACTTGAAGACAGTATTGAAGTGAAATACCCTTTTTCTTTTAGGTTATTGTACTGTTGCACTCCACTTTCATCTACCAAATACATGGCCTTTTTCATTTGGTATTCAATATATTTATCGTCTGGTGTAAGAGAAAAGAAGATTGAGTGAAACAAATCTATATCCGCTTTATACTCTGCCGGACGATTTATGTTTACATCTGTCTGCTTAGCTAATATTGGGATATTATTATCTAGTATATATATGCTACGTCTAGCGATTGCAATCTGTTTATAAGCATATGCGCTAACAATCAAACTAATTATTATCGCCGTAATTAAACTGCCTATTGCAATGATGGTTGCTAGTCTTATTTTTGACTCTATATTTTTTACGAGCATTTTTTAAAAATTAAAAAGGCCGTCTCAAAAGAGACGACCTTATGTTATAAAATGTAAGTGGATGATTAATTTTCTAAAGTATTACGCCAACAGATTTTTTGGCACTTCCAACAATAATGCCGGCTCCTCTTCCAAAATTAGAAGCAGCAGAGCTAATACCCGAAGTAGAAATTATCCAAGTAGAGATACTCGGCACGGTAAACATGCAAATTGCTCCAATTATACAGGTTACAATAACAGTTCCGAATGAAAGGATACCATTTCCAGCAAAGAATGCCAACTTTTCTATCGTTGCCCTCGTCCCATCAACACCAAGAAGTTCTTTATATTTACTTATCTCAGATTCCATTGCATACTTCTGCATGTTAGCTACAATGTACATGATAAGATAGGCAACTCCAGAATATAGATTTACCGAAACGAATCTGCCAATCCATGTGTGTAAGCTATCTTTAAAAGCGGGTAAAATGCTTACGGCTACAGCAAACGGACCTAGAATAATTAGAATATTTGAATAAATTATTTGCAACAAAAACACTAGATACACGCCTACGCGCAGAATCCACAAGCCCAGCAGTTCTAGAAGCTGAGTAAATAGAAGTTGCATTCCCACTTGCAATCTGTTTCTCAACTCCAACAATGGACTTATAACCGTTGCCATACCTTCTTTAACAGTACTTGTTACAGAATCCCAGGCACGCTCGAGCATATTATCAGATTCTTTTGCAGCCACCTCTGTATCTGCCTGAAACGAATATAGGGAGTTTGCCAACTGCAACATGTAACCAGATCTTATGATTCTGAGATTATCTACATTAGCTTGTTCGCTTTTGAACATTTCCTCTGTTCTTTGAGCAACTAAATCTGTTGGAAATGCAATAATCTGGCAAAACACTTTCCACCAAATTATGATCATTACTAGGGCAAAAGGTCTAAGCAAGGGCATAATTTCTAGCTTCTTATCGCCAGACATCATCTCATATGACTTGATCGCAAAGTAAATTATCATAAAAATTGCGGCTAGTGCTTTTGCATCAGCAATAAATGTAGCAGATTGACTTCCCCAAATTCCGTTTTTAAATCCAACTAGAAATGTCCAAACACCATCTTCATAGACACCGTTTCCCTGCATATATTCAAGTGATTTCTGATTGGTAATTTGCGAAAATGCCATAGGAATTCCTATCAGCAATACCAATACTGCTGTTAAACTAAATTGTTTTTTCATGTTTGGTTTGTTTAGTACTTTCTGTTTCTAACTACATCGTTGGCAATTGCTATATCCGACTGAGGTGTCCAACTATTGAACTCAATTTGGTGAGCTTTTATCCGCTGTTGTTGTTCGGTCAAGTTAATGGATCTGCCTGCTGAAGAAATACGTGCCGACCAACTACCATAAAGGTTTCTATACTCGATCAGCATTCTATGATAAGCCAATATTCTTGAGCCCCTATCCATATTGGTAGTCCTTGCCCCTTCAACTCGCTCTCTTAACTTATCCAACTCTTTCTTATACCATTCATAGATTCCACTTTCCAAAACATTTGATTTTACTTTATTTGATAGTCCAGATAGAATGGTATTCGGACTGTTTTCTAAAACAGGCTTCAACTCTTTAGAATAGTATAATAACCAAAGAGGGTCTCCGCCAGAAATTGATCCTTCTTGGTTTGCAATTTCTAATATTGCTGTGTTTCTTAGCGTGTCAGAATGTTGTTTGTAGCTTTTCTCAACCTCACTCATGTTACCAACCATTCCGAGCCTTAATGTTTGCGGGCCTGCAGGGCCAAGAGGCCTTTTATCAGAATTTTTATAGCTTATGTGCCAAGCCCAAGTAGCTAAGTAATATGGGTTGATACCTAACCAGCCAGAAGTTGGAGTAAACTTATTTCTATCCCATTGTTTAAATACCATACGCTCCTGCTGGTAAATCACACTTTGGTCTTTTATGGATTTTTGCGCCATTGATGTGTTCGCTAGACAAGCGATCAGCACTATATAACCGTATCTCATTGGTTTAAGTATTTTGACTTTCTAATAATATCGTTTACAATAGATTTATCCTGGTTGACAAATGAAGCAAATGGATTCAGGGACTTAAAAACACCATTAACTTTTGCCCAATACATCGCTTTCCATGCGCCATAAGTTAAGCCAGACAGCAGTTGCAGCTCTTGCGTAATGTGCCGCAAAAGTAGATCTCTGCTATTGTAATCCATCAAAATGTTACTACCCTCCTTCAATACAAAACCTGAAACTTCATTAACAAGTGTAATTGCCCTTCCCTTAGTTGTTCTGGCCATTTCTTCGGCAAATAAAAGCAAGTAAGGCTCATTCTTAGCCATTTTTACCATTTGTGCCGAATACTTAATAATATCCGCAATGATGTATGCCATATCCTTTACAGCCAAACCGTTTTTTAATGCAGAATTTACATTTGCAAGTCCGCTATATATTAAGTTTTGTGCTATTACGACAGAGCCGACATTTACATTTATATCATCCAAGCTGGTGTTAATTTTATTCAAATACTGATTGTGAGTAAGCTCTGCTGTATTTCGTACCACACTATTTTCGTTTATAATGTTGAAGTGAGCTCGATCGAAAACTACACGTTGTGCAATTGAGATTTTGGCGACAAACAAAAGCAGTAGCAGTAAAATTTTGTTCATTTTTTTAGAAATTTTGCATTGGTTATTATATCATTAACAATAGACTTATCCATATCTATATAATTTTGAAATGGATTTAAAGACCTCAACAAACTAGTTGTATTGGAGTACTGAATAGAGTTAACTAAACCTCTTGAAAGGTCTTGGATACCACTTAATTCTGATAAAATAAAATCGAACAAGATTTTTCTATCCAATTGCTTCATTTGATTTATTGCACCATAACTAGCACTCAAACCAACTAAAAAGTAAACCAAATTCTTTGATTTTTCGACAAATTCAATTTCAGTTTGATAAGCTAGAAGGATTAATGCCGGTTGCTTTTCGGCTAACATATAGATTTCGGCTTGACTCTTAATTATAGCATCAACCATAGGTTTAGCCTGCATGCCAATATTGGCTGCATCAATAGCTAACCCTAAAGAGTTGTACCGCTGTTGGAGTTCTCTATATTTGTTTTTAAGCCTAGCCAAATAGGTTTTGTTTGATTGTTCATTTATGGTCGCAATAGCCTGTTTGGTTTTTGCTTCGCTCTGTTTATCAAATTCCGTTTCACTGTTCCCAACTAGTTGATGAATCGCAGGAATATTCAGTGCTTTCTGTTGCGCATAAACTTGATTAAGGGTTAATAACGCAAAGACTATAATCAGTAATTTCATCATTGCTTCAAGTATTTAGCTTTTGTAATTACATCATTCGCAATCTTAACATCCATATTTTGCCACTCTGACCAAGGATTTAGAGCTGCAAATATCCCTCGCATTCTTGCCCAATACATTGCACGGTGCATGCCGTAGGCCGTACCTCTTAAAATTCTCATTTGACTGGAAATATGGTTGATTAACTTTGACCGCTCCCCCGCATCCATTAGGTTGTCTTTCCCGCCTTTTAATACGAAAGACTGTACTTCAATCGCTAAGCTCGTCGCCCGGACTTTAAATTCTCTAGCGCCTTGTTCGGCAAATATTAGAAGTGCAGGATTTTCTTTGGCAAGCAAAACTGTTTTCTCTACATCCCCAACAATGTCGATTCCAATATCTGCAATTTCCTTTACGGAAGTAAGATTGTTGACGATTGTAGAAACTTCACTCAATCCACGATAGATTCGGTCTTGCATATCATTTACAATGAGCAGCTGACCAGTAACAGCTAACTGTCCTCTTTGGATTAAAGTTAAGTTGTCATTAGTACGGTTCATCTGTCCATTTATAATCGAGGCATGAGCGATCATTGCTCCAGATGTTACTGGATCAACATACAATACTTGACCTAAACTGGTTTTAAAGCTAAAGGCAGCAAGAAATAGTGCAAAAAAGATTTTCATATTAAGTTATATAATTAGTGGAGAATTATAAAGAATTAAGATGCTCATGCATCAATGCTGTCTAATGGCTTAGACTTATCATTTATATGCGTTACAAAATCTCCTAAATTCATTTTACTTATTTTGAGATCTGCAACAAAAGCATCTAGTCCATCTACGTAGGAGCCGTAGGATTTCATGTAAATTTCGATTGCCATTTTTTCGGGTTTTTCAGTGGTGTAAGTGAGGTATTGTTCTAATGAAACTTCCACTCCATAAACTTCTCCTGATGAACCCCTACGTATATATACCTCCTTAAACCTCCCTCTATTGGCAGTATTGTCTAGTTGATTAATTGTAAATATTTTTTTACGCTCTATCTCAGATATCGAAAGCAAAGCAGCTATTTCCTTGTAATTGTCTTTGAATTTGGTTTGGTCTAACAAACAAATGGTATCGGAATTATTCACAATGCTATCTTTTACTACCGCATTGCCGATTATGTCGCCAAGCTCTTGGGTTACCACAATAGCTTCTCCCCAAAACTTACGTACTGTCTTGTAGAGGTAGAGAATGTACCCTGCCATTAATGGCGAGGCAATAGCCTTCCAAGCTTCTTCGATAATTAAAGCTTTTCTAAATCCTGATCGATTACGCATTTTTTGGATGAATACATCCATAATGATTAGCGTTACAATCGGGAAAAGAATTTTGTGTTCTTTGATGCTATCTATTTCAAAAACAATAAACCTTTCTGTAAATAGAGATTTATCTGCGTCTTCGTTAAGGATAGCCTCAAATTCTCCACCCTGATAAAATTTTTTCAATACATACCTGAATTCATCCACATCAAATGGAATTCTCTCCTTGGATTTTATTATTGGAATTTTATAATTGGCAAATTCATAAAAACTGTTGAAGCTTAAATTGGAAATCGTAAAGCTGTCCTGACTATTAGCTGCATCAAAATAGTTGGCATAGTACGAACTAATCACATTTGCGACGACATCTCTTTCAACTTGTGAAATAATTCCTTCTGCGCCTTTCCAAAGTAGACAGATAAGTGTACATATAAAATCCTTTTTCTCGATATTGTACTCATTTTCAGAAATAGCAAACGGATTCATCGTAACTGGCTTTTTATCCGAATAAGTTATGTACTTCCCCTTATAATAATCACAAAGACCTGAATAACTGTGCCCTGTATCTACAATAACCACGTCCATATTGTAGAGCATGTATTGTTCAATCAAGGCATTCATGAAAAAAGATTTTCCACTTCCCGACGGACCTAAAACAAACTTGTTTCTATTGTTGATCCTATTTTGAAGCATTGGTAAATCTGCCGGGTCTATTGCTACTGGAACGCCCTGCCTGTCTGTAAATCGAATTTGAAATTTCGACACTTCATCCACAGCCAGGGCCTCTTTAAAAAAAAGGCAAAGTGCGGCATCTGCAGTAGTTAAAAACCAATCGTATTTTTGCAGTTCGGCACTATTTCCTGGTAAGGCACATCGAAACAATTCCATTTGGTTATAAGCGTTTTTTGATGGTATTATACCAAATTGAAATAGGGAACTTTCTATAAAATTTGCTGCTCTTTGTATATTTTCAGCATCCGCAGATAACAGAATGTTAAAATGACTATTAACCAAAAGCTGGTTATCTCTCGCCACATCATTTAACAATAAATCTATATCTTCAACGCAGATTAAATTAGCCGGATCGGGAATTCCGGAATGCCTTTTCCTTTTAAGCTCTAACTTATTTAATGTGAGCATTTGGCTTGGAATTTCAACTACTTGATTAAAAAGAATACTATCGTAATTCGGCACATTAAGCAAAAACGAAAATAAGTCGACTGGAAAACCCTTCATCGTATCTTTGTCGTTTAACTCAATATGGGTTGATATTTTGCTTGGTAAATCAATACTGTCTATATTGATCAAACTAATATTCCTCACGTGTTTGTCGCCAATTTTTAGCTCATTATCATCTGGCATTATATTATTTAAAGAGAAATTTTTATTGCCGAATTCCATACTTAGCATGCGCATTATCAAAATATTAATTTCTCTTTCTCTTAGCAAGGTTGGCTTAGTTTGCGCCGATTTTAATATATCTAATATCTTACCGATGACCTGCTTAAAACCCTTAAGCTGTCTTTTGTCATACACATAAAAAGCCCCTTTTTTTACCTGTTTTGTTATGGTTAGGTATGTAGTAATTTGTAGGAAATCTCGCCCTTCGAAATGTGCATTATATTTGTCTTGCAGGTATTCGGTAGCTTTCCTGCTCTCATAAACGGAACGGCTAAAAATATCCTGTTTTTGAATCACATGGCCTTCTCCCAATATTTTAATCACATTTAGAAATAGATTATGAAATTCATCATATGCATCTGTCGAAGCGGAATACTGCAATACCGGATTGATAATTTTTATGACTACCGAAAATTCTCCATTTACACCGTACAATAAGTCAAAATCTTCATTGCAATCAACGCCAATATATGGCATTATAAATTCTGTTCTTTTTTGCATATTGATTGATTTTTTTAAGGTTGACGGCATGAATGAAAATACCTGAATAGCGTATTTTTCGGTGTAAACCTTTTTTCTGTTGTGTTGCAGTATAAAGTAGACCTCCAACAATTACCACGACCATTACGATTGCACCAACATATTTATTAATTAGTGC
Organism: Pedobacter sp. UYEF25; assembly: GCF_054061655.1. Taxonomy (NCBI): domain Bacteria; kingdom Pseudomonadati; phylum Bacteroidota; class Sphingobacteriia; order Sphingobacteriales; family Sphingobacteriaceae; genus Pedobacter; species Pedobacter sp. UYEF25. The sequence goes on from NZ_JBSSEL010000028.1 coordinate 22,215, forward strand.
CATACTTACCGAGCCGGTAACCAAACCAGAGAGTAGACAACCAATACCCCAATAGATAAACTTGCCTTTAAAACCTTTATAAACAAGGGGCTTTTGCAACCCCTTATACACTGCAAACTGCTTAGCCACGATTACAAGCCGAAGAAAGCTTTAACAATTAGTGAACTTAGCACCAAAAACAGACAGGAGCCTCCCCAACCCATTAACTCTTTATTAATGTCTTGGTCGCCAGAATTCCACTTTGAATACACTCGAATTCCGCCGACTATACCCACGATACCGCCAATCACTAAAGCAATATTGCCTGCTGGATCAACGTAGGTTTTCAACGTGCTTGTTGCGGTGTTTAGACCATTTACTCCGCTCTGTGCAAATAAATATTGTAACTGCGTAAAGGCAACTATCATTGCCAAAAATACTTTTTGTTTGATTTTTCTCATTTTGAATTGGTTGTTATTAAAAGGGTTAACGTTTAGATAATCGTATAAATAAAAAAGACTATCCAGTAATGAATAGCCTCGACATATTGTTATTAGTTGGCTCTATAATCCAAATACCTGAACCAAGGCAATATTGATAATAATGATAAACAAAGCTGCGAAGAACCAGGCTGGTAAATCTGTGGAAACATCTTGCCCCATTTGCCATTTATGGTATATATGAATCGACCCGATAATTGCTACCAGTGCTGCCAATACATAAGACAAATCCGACATGGCGAAAAAGTCTCTGCTTAATTCCCCTCTTACTTGCTTCAATTCTGCAATACCTGGCTGAGATCGAACAACTAGTACAAAAAAAGTTAGGAAAATAACAAGAGTGATTTTTTTCATCTCTCAAAAATAACAGGCCTTGTAAACTCTATCATTTCCGTTTTGGCCAAATTAAAAACGTGTTTTATGGACACTCCCCCTGTAAAAGCTATTGCGTTTTCAGAGATAAAAATAGCATCATCATCCTCACTTGAACTCCCTGCAAATTCAATTTCCTCGTTGTATTCATCCGTTGCCTCATTAACAAAATTTTCATCTAGTATTTGGGGCTTTATGTCTTCTGAAAAAGTTAAGTAGTTGTCGGTTAAAATTCCATCGTCGTTATTTCCGCCTTTAGCACCATCTATTAAAATGTTCAGTCCATAATAAATCAAGTAGATAATCGTCATCCACATAGTAAATTGTATCCATGTCATAATTCAAAATTTTCAAGTGAAGTTTTAATAATTTGTTTCAATTCTGGGTTTTCAATAAAGAGGTAATCGATTGAGTAAGCGATAACCTTATTCATATCAACACCTGTAGCTATTTTAAATTGGGATAACATTTTTACTGTTTTATCATCTATTCGTGGGTGTAATAGATTTTTTCCGGTGTATTCATATGCCCTTATTGATTCCAATATTTCAATATCCTTATCCCTGCTAGTCTCTTTGTTCGTTTTTGTCCTGATAAAAGATTGCTGTTCACTTTTTTTTACAGGATCGGCGATTTCATGCCTCAGTAAATCAGCCAAGGTTTTCATTTTTTCACTCATAATTTTTTAATTAGCGGCTAAAAGATAGTCTTCACAAATTTTTTCGAAAAGGGGAATTATTAGTGGATAAACCGATATGGGTGTTTGAAAGGTATTTGTTCTTTGAAAATCTATCCTGTCTGGCAATGCTGGCAAAACAGTTCCAAATTTAGATAGCTGTTCAACTATCTGTGATTGGATTTCATACTTCACATTTCCTTTAACTCTATTCGGCACGTAATTTATCGGCACTTTACGGTTAATTTTCTTCAACACCACAGAAAACAAAATAGTAGAATCAAAGCTAAATTCATCATAACTAAACGGGCAAAGAACAAGATCTGCGGATTGAAATACCGGAATTAAACCATCATCATCTAACTTACCTGGCAAATCGATAATTACAATCTGCTCTTTGTTTTTTGCAAGAATTGATAACATTACAGGATAATGCGCTAAGCTTGCAGCCAATACTTCATAAGGTTCGACATTTTCTAAGAGCTTTGCCCTTTCGTACTTTCCTGCTATGGATTGTTGGTAATCCATATCTATAACAGTTACCGTTCTTTTTTTGACCAGCGTAAGGTAATTAGCCAGTAATAAAGTGAGCGTACTTTTGCCTGCTCCACCTTTTTGGTTTCCAATAATAATTACCATGATAAGTTAGTTTGCTATTTTAAATACAATTCCGCGTTAAGTTTTTCTTTTCTTTTTTCGCTTAGCATCGTCTTGGTCATCCACCAAATGTATTGAACCAACAGTGGCAAAATGAGCTAAATTTTCCCAATCGAAAGACGAATGCGCGTGTATTTGATAAGCTCCTGCAAAAATTTGAAATTCCTCGAAATCTAATAATTCTTTAATGTTAACTTTTATCCCAGCAGCCACGTCGTTCAAGTAAAACGTACTTTGTTGTCGATCTACAACGAGTCCTTGAGAAGACAATCCTTGTAATAAAGCTGGGTAGTTATAAAGCGAAGCCTTTAATAGCGTTGAATAATAATTTAATTCGGCTATGGATAGTTTATTTTTACTCTTAGATTCATTATAGCTTACTTTGCTTGTTCGCTCTTGTTCGCTTTTTGAATTGACATTTAAAAGTTCTTTAAGGGTAATGACTTCACCACCTTTAAAAACATTTTGCTCTGCATGGTCAATTATGCTGTATCCATATGGTGACTTGCCGTCCTTTCCATGATAAATTAATTCTATTCCAAATTTTTGCTTTATAAATTCGCTGAAGTCAGAAGTATATTCATCAGTATTCTTCTTTAGTCCGCTTGGCAATGCTATTGTTTTAGGTAAAGGTTCTGTATTGTAGGCTAGCACGTATTTCTCAAAAATTGATCCTAATTGAGTCGCCCTTCTACTATCTATTTTAAAGTTTAAAATTTTATCGTTAATGGTTTCCAAATTAATATCGAGAAGTTTCTTACCAAATTTGATAACTTCAATGCTTTTATTAGTTTGTTTTAAGGTATAGCCATTGCGTTCCAAAAGCATCATAAATTGAGCCTTAGTGGAAAATTTATATTTTAATGCTTTCTCTACATCTGCGCTTACTTTTACATGCTCATCAATACCCATTACTTTATTGATGTTCTGAACTGCTCTAATTTTTTCAAATTCTGACGAAATCTTTTTACCTTCCTTATTTACCCTAGTAGAAACTATATGGACATGGTTGTTTTCCGTATCCTTATGAAATACAATCATGTAAGGGTTTTTGGAATAACCCATTTCGTTTAACCAACGTGTGGCAATGTTAGTTAATTGGACTTTGTCATATTCTTTTCCTTTACAAGAAATTGCTACATGAAACTGAGGAGCTTTTATCCTCGTGTTTTGTGAAGAAATTAATTTGAAATAATTGCGATAATCCTCGGGCTTTAGATTTTCCATTCCTTGTAGAGGACCAAAGTTTTGAATTTTCATCAATTCACCCTTATTCTGATCCATTTTATTAGTGTTATAATTAACCCCATTAAACGAATCAGCGGAGGAAAGAATCTTTACAACCATTTATAAAAAGTCTAGCTAGGTAACAAGTGAGCCGCGTAGCTGCATAGCTGCATAGCTGCATAGAAATATATCTGATTAGCCGGTTACTTTGTTCAGATGTATCGTAATTATTTACCCATTAATCTGATGATTTTTCTAAGAGCTTTTTCAACCTCAATTTGTACAGATATGTGTTTTTCGAACAAAACGTTGAAGCGACTAGTAATAACTTCAGTTTGCATCCCTCGCTTATTAAGCGTGTTTGCATACTTTGCCAATTGGTTGATGTTGTTCCCGGAACGTCCAAGTTCTTCGCCTATTTTATCTAAGTTTTCAATTGCATCTTTAGCATTAATTATAATTGAATGATGTTTGTCCAATGTTTTTCTCCGAATGATTTCTGTCTTATTTAAACCGAGAGTTTTCTCAAGTTTTTCTATGACTTTAAATTCCTCCTCGTTGAAACGGACATCAATTTTCTTATTGCGTTTGCCTGTCTCTAGCAGAGGCCTCCCCGTTAGTCTTTTAAAATCGCTCATAAAATCGGTTCAAATATTTGTGCTGCTGGCCGAAGAAAACGAGTTGCGAGTTTTCTAAACACCTTACTCCCCAATCGAGGCAAGAGGTAAATGGGGTAAGGCAAGAAACTTTTTGTGTGGCGAAAATTCACGCAGTGATATTTTTGTCTGACAAAAAGACATCTTGCAACTGAAAAAACGCAAAGGTAGCTGTATAGCAAATTCTTTTAGAAGTGCTTTTTAAACAACGCAAAAAATCAAATTAGATTCTTTGCACACTATTCTGCCTAACGAAAAGAAGAATTCGGTATGTTGTTTTCAAATTTGAACAAAAAATCTTCGAGACTTTATTTCCGGATTTTAGAGTAGCCACATAGCTATCTCACTGTATATCTAAGCAGCTAAATATCTAGGTAGCCGTGTATCTATGTAGCTGTATATCTATATATCTACATAACAAGATAGCTAAGTAACTTGCTACATAGTTACCTTGTTCCTATTTTTGACACTATCCGATTGTTGCCAGGGCTTCAAATTGTTTGCAATTAATTTTTCGTTGTAATCTTTGAAACCTGAATAAATATCAGAGCGGTTATTTGCTTTTGGGAAAACCTCTAAAAATTTCTCCGTAGTTTTCTTACCGGTTGAATCATTGTCAAAAAATAGATTGATATAATCAATATCCATAGTATCTATTTTCCGTATGGCTTTGTTGACCAATGCAGCAGAGTTGAGAATTATTGCAAAATCTAAAATTTTACTTTTATCTTCCATAATCGCGGACTGATAATCAAACATTCCTTCAAACGCATTAACTGTTTTTGAAACACCGGTAATGATCGAAATATCTTTTCTTCCCAGACAGCCTTTAAAATATTGATTCCGAATATCCCATCCACCGCTCTCATTTTGCCAACCAACACCGTAGTAATTTCTTTCTCTATTGAGGTCGTCTTTAATCATATAATAGACCTCTTTTAAAACAGAAGGTTTAGAAACGGTAAGACCTCTAGATTGAAGATAACTGGTAATCGATGGATTTTTACCAAGATTATTAGTTTTGACAACTCTATATCTCTCCGGCTCCACTGGTGCAATTTTGTTTTTTTGCTCACTAAGAGAAAATGACAATCCTAAATTATCTAGATATAGATCATTAATTTTCGAGACTACAGATTTTACGCTTGACGTGTTCCAAATTAACAAACCCAGATCAATTATATTTCCACCCTGACCCAATCCGTGATCGTACCATTGCGACTTTCTATCGTTTACACAGAAGGAAGCGTCCGTATCCGATTCTCTAATTGGTGATAAGTAGAAAAGTTCTGCCCCAGATTTCTTTTTATGCTCAAACCCTAATTTTTCCAATAAATCGCTGATAGCAACCTTGTCTTTAATTTCTGAAATATTCATATTCTTAGTATTAATTGGACCGATTAGCTGCGCTTATCGAATAAGTAACAGTAATTAAGACTTGCTAGACCTTTCGAAAAAAAAGTCGTTTTTTTCTTGATAAATTTTTAAAATCGCTTATAGGAGACACTTTAGTAAGCATCAAAAATTCCTATAGAGGTTTTTAAAAAATCTTTGCCATCCTTTCTTGACACAAGCTATTTGATGCTCTGAAATCTTTTTTCTTAGTTAGCCTAAATATCAAACACTAATTCAAAAGCCTTGCCATTTTCAAATTCTTTTAAAAAAGCTATAATTATTATATATTTATTATTATTATAATACAATATTGGTCGAATAGCTCGACATGAATGTGGGTTTACCACGAATACGAGTAGTTCTTGCTATCGAATTGTTCGACATCTAGACGGATTAGTCGAAAAGCTCGACATTAAAGTCGAAGTACTCGACATTATAATCTTAAAAAGTCAAAATGTTCGACATCAAAATCGAAATACTCGACATTATATTAGGCAGAAATCGAAATACTCGACATTGAAATCAAACTACTCGACATCAAAATCGAACCTCTCGACATCAAACCTTATCTTTTGCACTTAAGATATCTCCCGAAAGGATTAACTCTGTAGCAAAACTTCTAGTAATTTTCACGTCTAAACAGTTGCTATAACAGTCAACTAGTATTGAAGCTTTTTCTTGTAGATGATAGCCATTATTTCCCAACCAATTTTGAAAAGGTACCGGATCTTGCTCTGAATAACCTTCGACATATTTAGCTTTAAATAAATATTTCAATGTGGTCACAAGCTTAGCAAAGAAGCTATGCTCGATCATTAAATCTTTTGGACCAATTAGATGGTTAAACGATAACTTGACAATGTACTGATATCGCTTATTTTCGTTAACGAACTCATAATTAAAATCGAAGGAGCTTTCTTTTATTTTGCCAAGTATTCTATTCAGATTTTGTTTTTTATGAGCGGGCTTTTGGTCTCTGATATTGGCATATTCACAAAGTCGATCTAGCGGAACAACAACAGAATTTTCTCTATCAGAACTCGTAAATAGGATGTGGTTTATTTTGAACAGATACAGCAGCAAACTTTGTCGGGTTTCCCCGCCCCGGCCTTTTCCAACCCTTCTGTAAATTTCAGTATTAATTGTATAGTATCTCCTAAAAAACCCATCTAACAGCTCGTTTGAGACCTTTACTTCGTAACATTTTAATTCTTTACTCGTCCTATTAAAATTTAACCTTAGGTCTATCAGAATAGAAAAACCTTTAAGTTGAATTATTTCTTCATTCTTCCTATACTCATATTTATTACTAAATATAAGATTTCGCTCGAGCATGATATATAAGGTGTAGTCAAAGACTGTCTCAAACTTAAATCCTTCTATTATTGGCGGATTTACTTTAGCATTTTTAAACATTGGATGTTTGATGCTTAGATCTTGACGGTTTCGTCCTGTTTCTCTACAAAACTCAGCCAGCGTGAATTTAGTGTAACCGAATAAGTCGAATTTTATTTGTTTCGTTATAAATACGATAAAATCCTGCACTAATCCTGAGTGACCCTCAAAGCTCCTTTCAATATCTCTCAAATTATCAGCAACAGCTCTATCTATTCGGCTAATTGATTTATCCATTGAATTAATCTTTAAAAGGTTATCTGGCCGCGATTTAATAAATCAGGAATAATTTCTACACTTAACAGCTCTTTCAAAATCAGTGTTTAGTGCTGCAATAGTTTCGGAAAGAATTTCTCTCAGTAAAACTCTAGAGTATGTCTTAGCAAAGACTGGTGGGTATCGTTTCGGCCTGAAAAAAGTTTCTACACTTGACCATCATCAGACACAGCTCTACCGTATGACGATTTGAGACAGTTGACACTGCCATAGCGTTGCAGGGAAATTAGCCCTCTTACATCTTTCTTCACTCCAAGTATAGCGCAGAATCTTTCAGCCTGCTGGGTGTAATTATACTATCGTTACCTATTAAGGTAAGCAGTAATGCTATTTTTAGAATACCGTGAACCTTTACCGGTTCCTCGGCGCCTTATAATATTTCTTGTAGTTAATTCGCTTAATTTTGTTGATTTGCAGTTGATCAAAATCATTGCATTTTCTCCATTAAGCCATTCATCCTCGTTCTTATTTACAATTATGCTTTTAATCTCTCTTAAGATTTCTGCCTTAAAGCCGATTAAAGATTTCTCAAATTCTTCGCGTGTTAAAATTTCAAATTGCATAACTTCAAATCTTATAATTCACTTAAATGCCTCTACCCAATTGTGAAAGAAAATATTTAGTTAGGCATTAAAACTTATTCTTTCGTTTGCGATGGACTCACCTAAATGCTTTTTATTAGGTAGTGCACCTCTAATGGAATTAAAAAAATAGAATCTTTAAATGATTGGAAAATAAATCATTAGCTTTATGCTAAGTTTCCAAATATTTAGGTTTAAATAATTTTAATTTCCTTTAGGACAATGTAGTGTTGTTAGATTTTCGGTGGTTTGATTTCAATCACAATATCTATCAAATGAAAAATTCTGATTATGACGAGGCCGATTTGCTCGAGACTCTAGGTTTTATTGCGCCAATTCCTGCGATTATGCAGCAGCGCATTAACAAAGAAGTTGTTTTCGAAAAACATCTGCGTGGAACGTATTTGCTTGTTCCAGGAGATATAGCTAGGAAATTCTACTTTATAAGAAGGGGATTTTTGCGCGCTTATTTTATCGATGAAAATGGGAAAACCTGTACCTCTTGGTTTATGGGTAAGGGCGATATGATGGTTTCAGTGTATAGTTTTTTCACACAAAAACCTTCAAATGAATTCATAGAAGTCCTTCAAGATTGCGTGCTGCAATCGATTACCTGGCACGAATTAAATGCATATTACGCGGATTTCGAAATTGGAAATTTATTGGGAAGAATTGTAATTCAGAAATATTACATCATGAGTGAGGAACGAGCAATTTTCCTTAGAACCCACACCCCAGAGATGAGATATAACTTACTTCTCGAGACCAATCCCGACATTGAGCAACTCACCACCCTTACAAATATTGCTAGTCATATAGATGTTAGTAGAGAAACATTGAGCAGATTAAGGTCTAAAAGATTAAAACGTGATTCAAATCACAAAAAGTGAGTATACTAATTTCTGATATTTATCAAAAATTATGAGATTATGAAAAATTACTTGAAAATTTTTTGTGTTGCTTTACTACTTTGCTCTGGTTGTAAGAAGCACGATCGCCTTTTAGAATCAACGGCGCTTTCTACACAGAAGATCAATAATCTCGAACTGGCAGAGGTCAAATATTTCATCTCTACCCTTGAAAATAATGACTCGATTAGTAAAGCAATCAAACTAATTGATTGGAATAGAGTTCAAAAAAAAATTAAAAATGGGAACGTGGTTTGGGAATTCTATCTTCCAGGACAGCCAACTTATGATGGGTACAAACAAGGATTTAGGCGACTTATCATATTTAAGAATAATAAATCTAATATTATTGAAGGAAAGTTTCAAGAGATTATTCCTGAATCCATCTATTTACAAAAGCTTGCATTTGAACACCAAAATTTCTATGGTCGAATTTTCGAGTATAATTTAAAATACAAGCTTCTTGGTGGTGTCCTGTTATCAGATGGGCACCAAATTGGGGACATAAAAACAATCACTGAGCAGGAAAGGATATCTCTTGCCAATCGAAATCTACAACAATTCGAGAAATGGCCAGCCGATAGAGGCCGCCAGATGTTTGCCCGAGTGGTTCAGAGTTGCACATGGATATATACGACTTATATAGATAGCGAAGGTGATTTTACAATTTCCGGCCAAAAAATCTGTAGTGTTTATAGTTATGAGTTGAATTATATTCCTGACTTTAATAACATGTTAGGTGACGAATATTCCTCAGGTGGGGGTGGAGGAGGGGGTAGTGGCGGTTCACCAGGCGGATCCAAAAATGGAAATGCTAAATCTCCCAAGAATGTCATTCCTGCACCTTCTAATCTTCCGGGAGAAGATAAGGGTCGTGTGGATCCAAAAAAAATGATGGAATGTTTTGCCAACATCACCGATCTTGCCGCTAAATGTATAGTGAAAGTTTACGTTGTTGAACCGTTTCCTGGGACATCATTTAATGTCGGTCCGAATAGCTTTGGACATGTTGCAATTTCATTAACAAAAACTAGTGGGAGTACATCAATTACACAAACGATTGGTTTCTATCCCACCGGAGTAGGTGTACAAAAACTGTCGTCTAATTCACAAATATTAGATAACGGAGATCTTACATACAATATAAGCGCAACTTATGCTGTTAGCGCAAATAACTTTCAAAAAGTAATTAATTACCTTAGCAATCCTCCAAGTCGTTACGATTTTACAGATTATAATTGCTCAGCATTTGTGTATGGAGCAGGATTAGCTGGTAATGTGCCTATCCCAGATCCTACTACTCAAATCGGATTAAGCGGGCCTGGTGGAGTTGGAATTTCTAAGACACCAGCTGGTATGGCAGCTGCCTTACGTGATCAAAAAGCAAAAAATCCAAACACTGGCGTTAATGAGAATGGTGGACGCATACCTCCAAGTAAAGGAGAATGCAATAAACAGCTATTATGAAAAAAAATACAAAAATTTGGATAGCTACAATAGTAGTTATAATCATCGGAAGCAATCTCCTTCCTTTTACTTACTTTTTTCCTAGCAATTATACCTACCAGAATATCGATGGAAGTTTCCATTACACAGAGCATCCAGAAAAAGGTCTAGACTTTGAGGTTGGCGAGATTAGGTATAACCGTTTCCTTAAAGAACATCCAGGTGCTAAGAACAAACAGCTATATAGGAAATTCCATTTAAAACTTTGGAAATTTTGGGCATGGTCCCAAATGATTATTAATAGAGAACGTTATAATTTACCAATTCTTCCAACAAATAATTAGAGATTTTGAAGCAGATAAAATTGAAATTGAATCTGCCGAAAGTATTGAAAGACTTGCTGAAGGAAGTGAAGGAAAACATGTTTTGCCTTTTTTAGTCCAAATACTTGAAAGTAAAGACTTAAATAGAATAATTGAAAGGTGTTGCAGGTCAGCAAAAATAAAGGCATTTTAAGAATCATTATACTACTAGCATTGATTTGGCAATATAGCATATTCGCCTTATGTTTATTCGGGATGCTTAAACTTAGCGGTCTGAAGAACCCGGTAAAGTTGTGCGTAATGGATTGTAATTTTAAAGATAACAAAAATCAATGCAGTTTTCTGCTTTAGAAGAAAAAGTTATGCGATATCAGAATATTCAATTTAAGCCCAATAGAAGTAAGGAATACATAGAAAATTCCTACCCGAAAGCTGCACAGGATACAGTAAAGAATTTAGGTTCGAATTTATATGCGATGTAGTAAGTCATTATATATTTTGATTTTCGAATTCAACATGCTTTACACTGTATCTGAAAATGTTAAGAGCTAATCCTAACCTTAAAAAATCCCAGCTCAAATCCTATAAGTTTTAAGGGAAAGGTACTCTTTAATTAATGTAAAGAAGTTATGAAAGAAAGAACCTTATATTTATTGTTGGCTGTAATGGTTTTGCTAAGCATTTTTACAGGATTTTCGATTAATAACAACTTCAGTTATCTTTATAGCTACGCATTTGTAAGTTTTCCGGAAATATTGTTGAGTTCACATGGTTCAGCGAACTTAAATATTTTTAGCCTGATACACTGGGTATTTCTAGTGCTTTCGCATATCAGCATGTTTCTATTATGGATATTCTTGAGTATACTGACCCCCCAGTATTGCTTATTAGTTCGCTAAAAAAACAAAGTCCTACAGAAGGGTTTTGCTGACATTCCGGCGGA
>NZ_JBSSEL010000029.1:0-26837 GCF_054061655.1 Pedobacter sp. UYEF25
CCTTTTCCAGCCTTTAAAGGCAAAAAAAACAACAGTGAAAGACCCGGAAAACCATAGCAATAACCATAATGCGTACCTTATATAGGTATGATTGGTTTCTTGGGGATATTGTTCATTACGCAAGAAGACGTAATAACTTTGGAATAAACTCTAAATAAAGCTGCTTAGTATGACAATCTTTCGACCTATTATAAAAAGTCGAATTAAAAGCACTTGGTAACTCGCCTCAAACTTTGTTAATTATCGACTTATTTATGAAAAAAGCAACGGAAATAATCCGTTGCTAAAAATGTTTGGAAGCCCTCACTTTTCAAAAGTGATCGATTTTTCTTAGAGATTGACGTTTGACATGCTAATCATTAATTGCTTTTACTCCTGGCAATTCTTTGCCTTCCATATACTCTAATAGTGCGCCACCGCCGGTAGAAACATAGCTTACGTCGTTTTCCATGCCAAACTTTGCAATTGCCGCAGCTGAATCACCGCCTCCAATAAGGGAAAACGCGCCGTTATTTTTAGTAGCGGCAACTACCGCTTCCGCCACTGCTTTGGTACCAATTTCGAAACTTTCCATCTCAAAAACGCCCATAGGACCATTCCAAAGTAACGTTTTTGAATTTTTAATTACGTCTGAAAACAGTTGGATTGTTTTCGAGCCAATGTCTAATCCCATCCAATCGGCTGGGATTTTACCAGATTCAACTTCGTCTTTATCAGCATTATTGTCGAACTTGTCTGCAATAACTGTGTCAACAGGAAGCAATAACTGAACGCCTTTTTCTTTTGCTTTTTGAATCAGCTCTAACGCCAAATCTTGCTTATCTGCTTCAAGCAACGACGTTCCAATTTCTCCTCCTTGCGCCCGCGCGAAAGTATACGCCATTCCGCCGCCGATAATCAAGTTATCTACCTTATCGAGTAATTTCTCGATGAGCAAAATCTTATCTGACACCTTCGCACCGCCCATAATAGCAGTAAAAGGACGTTCCGGATGATTTAAGACTTTATCTGCATTCTCTACTTCTGACGCCATTAGATAACCGAAATATTTTGCTTTTGGAAAAAACTGTGCAATAACCGAGGTTGAGGCATGGGCGCGATGGGCTGTTCCGAACGCATCATTCACGTAAACATCGCCAAGTTTTGATAATTTCTCTGCAAAAGCTAAGTCACCCTTTTCTTCTTCTGGATAAAAACGAAGGTTTTCTAATAAAAGCACTTCACCGGGGAAAAGATTTGCAGCCAATTTAGTTGCGCTTTCTCCAACGCAATCGTCCGCAAATTTAACCTCTATATCTAACATCCTAGAAAGATCCCCAAGAATGTGTTTTAATGAAAACTCATTTACAGGACCGTTTTTTGGCCTGCCTAAATGGGACATAAGAATTACCGACCCGCCATCATCAAGAATTTTTTCAATGGTAGGCAATGCTGCACGCATTCTCTTATCATCGGTTATGTTGAAACTTTTATCTAAGGGTACATTAAAATCTACCCTCACTAAAGCTTTGTGATTTGCAAAGTTAAACTGGTCTATCGTTTTCATTTCGTTCTAAAAATTTAGTTTTTTATATTATTTGTGCGAGCAGATCACTGGGAGTCAAAAATATCAAACTCGTCGATAATACTGATTATTTGGCCGAAACTCCAATTTGCCGCACTTTTAATTCGACCAAATATAATCTACTTTTATGGGTTTTAACAAACTTATTCCACACTAGGCAAGATCAAAACCAAAATTTATAGGTAAGAATTTAGCGCTGATAGGTTTCCAAAAATTAGATATAAGACAAATTATTTTTAAATAAAAAACAATAATTCTAGAGAAAACGTCAGACTTCTTTAAAGCATGAGAGGCTGTGTTCACCAAAAATATGAAAACCTTAAAACTATTGAACGACTAGAAGCACTTGAGAAAGCAAAATTGTTCTCTGGCTTGTTGAAATTGGCTATTGAGCCACCGACGGAAACTTTAACCGTTGGATGGATCTTTCTACTGCAATTTTTTTAACGATATCAATTAACCTACTGCTGTATCCATATTCATTATCATACCAGCCGACCACTTTTACCAATGTTCCAATTATAGAGGTGAGTTGTGCGTCGAAGATACATGAATGTGGATTATTGATGACGTCTATGGATACAATTGGGTCTTCAGTATATTCTAAAATTTCTTTCATCTTTCCATCTGCGGCGTTTTTAAATGCGGCATTTATTTCCGCTACCGTTGCAAGAGTATGAAGCAAACAGGTGAAATCTGTGAGCGAACCATTTAAGACCGGCACACGAATACCCGCTCCTCCCAAAAAACCCTCTAACGAAGGGAAAATCCGAGTAATGGCCTTTGCTGCCCCAGTTGTTGTTGGAATAATAGAAGATGAAGCAGCTCGAGCCCTGCGCAAATCTTTGTGATTCGCATCGTGCAGATTTTGATCCCCAGTCATTGAATGGATGGTAGTGATGTAACCCTCTTTCACACCCCAATTTTCATTTAATACTTTAATTATCGGAGCGATGTTGTTTGTGGTACAACTTGCATTAGAGAGAATTTGGGCGTTAAGATCTACTTTATCTTCATTTACACCGAGCACAAGCATTGGGATTTCTTCCGCAGCGGGTGCAGATAACAATACCTGTTTTGCACCTGCTTTTATATGTTTTGATGCTGCCTCTTTTGTTAAATATCTTCCCGTGCAATCTATAACTAAGTCGATGTTAAGTTTTTGCCAAGGCAAATCTTCGGCATCCTTAATGGAAAATACAGCAATTATCTTATTGTCAATTAACAGTGCGTCGGTTTGGGAGGAAACTGACGCTTTAAAAACGCCATGCACACTATCGTACTTTAACAAGTGAGCCATCGTTTTAGCGTCACTTAAGTCGTTAATAGCTACCACATCTATCTTGTTTTGGAGCGCTAGCCGTAAAAATGTGCGTCCTATTCTACCAAAACCATTAATCGCAATTCTCATATCTTTTCCTTTTTGGTCTATAGCGTACTACTTCTAAATCTCTTTTAATCTGGTTTTTCGCTTCAAAGCCAACGTTATTCCAAAATTAAACAAAGCGCAGGTAATAATCATCAAACACATAAGCATAAAATTGCCCAAGTTTTGAAGTAAAAACACCAAGGTGACAAACAGCGCATTAAAAACGACCAATATAAAAACAATGCGCGTTGTCGTAAACCCTAACCGCCCTAACCTGTGGTGCATATGATTTCGATCTCCCCGAAAGGGAGAATGCCTGTTTAGAATCCGAACGGTAAATATTCTAAGCGAATCAAAAATTGGCACAATGAGAATTGATACCGCAATAGCAGGTGCGGCATCATACATTGGCGTTTTTGCCAATTCCACTTTGTTCAACTCTATAAATTTTATGGCCAACACAGAAGTTATCAGGCCAATTATTAAGGACCCAGCATCGCCCATAAAAATTTTTGCAGGACTCCAGTTAAATTTTAGAAAGCCCAACATTGTACCAAATAAAGTAAAAGAAATTAGGGCATACGAAGCTTGGTGCAGGGTAGCAAACAAAATACCGAAACAAACAGAAACCAATAGACCTACGCTTGCTGCCAATCCGTCGATGCCATCGATTAAATTAAAAATGTTGCTCAAGAAAATAATTAGTAATACGGAAAAAAGACAACCCCATAAATGACTAACCTCCCCAATATTCAATACACCATAAAGGCTTTTTAAATGATAGCCTCCAAAAAAAACGAGCAAAACTGATACGCCGATTTGTAAGAAAAGCTTTATGTTTAAACTTGCACCGTGCAGATCATCCTTTAATCCTAAAGCTCCGAGAATAAAACAGGAGACAAGTAAAAAGTTGACCCTTTCTGAGTGAATCCAGAGCGAAAAAAACAAAACGGTTATGGTAAAACTCGCAAAAATTGCTACTCCGCCTAATCTGGATATGAACCCTTTATGGTCTTTTCTGTGGAGATCTAAGCGATCAAAAAGATTGTATTTTACTGAAAATGAAATGATTGTAGGTACAATAACCCTTACTATTGCTCCAGCCATAAGAATGGCAAAACAATAAAAAAACTCAGGACTTGTTTTTAGCAATTCTTGGAACAAACTTGCAATTTTATAACCTAATATAGTAAACAGACTTATTTTGAGTGTTAAGGTACAAATGTTAACTAAAATATTGGCCTAACTTGGTTATTTTTTTCAGCAAAAGTACATAGAGCGGTAAAGGAACTTTGTTAGTAAGTAGTGCCTTATAATCGTTTTTGAAAGCAGAAAATCGACTAAGAATGGTTCTATTGCTTAACCCACCCTGGCGCATTTTAATCATTAAAAACGGCAAGTATTTACAGGTAATCCTATGGGTATACAGGTAACGGAGGATAAAATCGTAGTCGGCGGCGGTGCCATAATTCAAAGAATAGTTGCCGTATTGATTTAATATTGACTTTCTTATGTACATGGTTGGATGCGCAGGCATCCAACCATGCGCTAATTCCTTATAATTAATTTGTTTCGACCGCCAGCGTCTTAAAATCTTTTGAGTTTTTGGATGGATGTAATCTAAATCACCATAAATACAGTTTATTCCGGGATTATTTTCAAATGCAGTAACAACTCGAGCGATGACTTTATCATCGGCCAACATGTCGTCTGAGTTTAGCAATCCAATAACATCGCCTCCTGCAATTTGCAACCCCTTATTCACAGCATCATACAGACCTAGATCGGGTTCTGAAATAACGCTAGTTATCGAGCGCAGATGGTGCGCAATGATGTCTGCAGTATGGTCTGTAGAATTTCCATCAACCAAAATGTATTCTATTTCCTTATGTGTTTGTGAAGAAACCGAGGAAATACAATCTGCTAGATAAGCTTCTCCGTTAAATACAGCCGTTATGATAGATACCTTCATTTAATTAGGCTGAATTTGTCGTTCTAAAGTTCCTTTTACATTTTAAAGTTAAAAATATTTCGCACAACAGATACACAATTTAGCTTAACCCTTCCATTTTGATGTGTTCAAAACGGATAGATGCCTGCAATATTTACACCCAATTTACTTACTTTTGCGACTGATTATGATTATAGAAAACAAATTTGCCAGGGAAAGCTTTACCATTATGAACGAATTGGTACTGCCCAATGACACCAATACTCTAAATAATTTAATGGGAGGAAGGTTGCTTCATTGGATGGACATTGCAGCTGCAATTTCGGCTCAAAAACATTGTAATAGAATAGTGGTAACAGCATCAGTGGATAATGTCTCATTTAGAAACCCAATAAAACTCGGCGACGTAATAACAATCGAAGCCAAAGTAAGTAGGGCTTTTAATACTTCGATGGAAGTACGGCTGGAAGTTTGGGCAGAAAACATCCCGACCGGAGAGCGGAAAAAAAGCAACGAAGCCTATTATACTTTTGTGGCCATTAACCAGAATGATGAAACACTTAAAGTTCCAGAAGCCATTCCAGAAAGTGAAGAAGAGCAAGAACTTTACGCTGGAGCGCTACGTAGAAGGCAACTGAGACTCGTATTGGGCGGTAAAATGCAGGCAAAAGATGCAACAGAACTAAAAGCTTTGTTTCTAGAAGTTTAAAACTATTTTCATTTTTTTTAGTTGCTAGTCAAGTTTCTATTTAAATTACGGGTTAACAAAAGATTAAAATATGTCTACGTACACCACACTTATTATCTTAAGCGGCTTAGTTATATTTTCTTATCTGTTTGATTTGTTTGCCAGTAAAACCAAAATACCGTCTGTTGTATTATTGCTTTTACTTGGTATCGGGTTAAGAGTTTTAGTAGACAGCTTAAATTTTAAGACCTTCGATTTTTCTTCCATCTTACCAACTTTAGGTACGGTTGGATTAATTTTAATTGTATTTGAAGGTTCTCTAGAACTCAAATACGATAAAGAAAAGAATAAGCTGATTAGGACTGCTTTTTTTTCGGCGCTACTTATCTTATTGGTAACAGTTACCATTATAACCCTTATTATTTATCAGATAAGTCACCGAGACTTATACACGTGTATTGCAAATGCCATTCCTTTCAGCGTAATCAGCTCTTCGATCGCTATTCCGTCTGCAGCAGCATTGGGTAAGAAAGGGAAGGAGTTTGTCGTGTATGAATCTTCTTTTTCAGACATTTTAGGGATTGTGGCTTTTAATTTTGCAATTTCAAACCCTTCTTTAACTACCTCTTCTTTTATTAGTTTGGGCCTGAGTACATTACTTATTCTGCTCTTATCCGCAATTGCCTGCGTAGTTTTGCTGTATGCGATGGGCAAGCTTGTTCATCACGTTAAGTTTTTCCTAATCATTTCTATTTTAGTATTGCTTTATGCCATCGGACAATCTTATCACTTATCTGCACTTATTCTAATCCTAAGCACAGGCCTATTTCTAAATAATGCAGATTCGATACGTAATGCTTGGTTTAAATCAATTTTAATTTACAAAAACTTAGATGTAGACATTTCACAACTATATCAACTTTCTGCAGAAAGCGCCTTTATTTTACGCACTTTCTTTTTCGTAATATTTGGTTTCACCATGAATATTTACGAATTGAACAATGGCGTAGTACTCGCAAACGGATTCTTTATTCTGGCAACCATCTATACCGTTCGATTTATTTTGTTGAGGTTTATTAAAGAAGGAGATCCAATTCCTATTTTGTATTTAGCACCTCGTGGATTGATCAGTGTTTTACTTTATTATAATTTACCCGATAGCCTAAAGATCGACGGAGTAGGCACTTCCTTTCTATTTTTGGTCGTACTCGGAAGCAGCGTTATTATGTCACTGGGGTTGCTCTTCAGTAAGAGAAAAATTGAAGCTCAACAAGCGGCTACAGGATAAAGAAGAAGATACTCGGCATTTTTAAAATCGCCGGTAAAGGAAGACTAGGTTTTAATCTTTTCAGTTTGAGAAAACTCTTACATTGAGCGAGTTTCTATTGTCAGCTTCCCATTTCTAGAATTTTGTCAAACTCTTCTGCTTTTAAGGGCATAACAGATAATCTGCCTTGACGTACTAATGAAATGTCTTTTAAACTTTCCTCCACTTTAATTTGAGCTAGCGTGACAGGATTTTTTAAACTTTCTACAGGTACAATGTCAACTACAACCCAATTTTGATCATCCGTCGTTGGGTCTTGATAAGCCTCTTTAACGACTTTTGCGATGCCGACTACATTTTTACCTTCATTGCTGTGATAAAACAGCACTAAATCGCCTTCTCTCATAGATCGCAAGTTATTCCTAGCTTGATAGTTACGTACGCCGTCCCAAAAGGTTCTACCGTCTTTGTTAAATTGTTCCCAACTGTATTTAAACGGTTCTGATTTTACAAGCCAATGATTCATGGTTTAGGATTTAGGGTTTAGGGTTTAGGGTTTAGGGTTTAGGGTTTAGGGTTTAGGGTTTAGTTGCAACTCATACAAAACAAATTTGTTTTGAAATATAAAAAATCTAGTGCACCATTTTAAAAATCATTTCCTTAAGCAAGTCGCCTTGTTCTGTATTTCCGGTGGAATCTAACCCTTTGCTTTTCAAATCGTATGCTCTTAAGTAACCAATAATATCAAACACTTTTTGTGTAGGATAATTTTTAGCCGCCACCTCATAATCTCGAATAAAAAAAGGTGGAATACCAAGTTCTGAGGCTGCGTTGCCTTTATTCGACAAGTAATGGTATTTCAAAATTTTTGAGAAATAACTGTACAGATTTCCGAAAATGAGAGGAAGCGGATTAGCTTTAGGATTGTCGGCAAAATAATTGATGATCTGGTTGCATTTAAAAACGTTTCGAACCGCCAACGCTTTTTGCAATTCGAACACATTGTAATCTTTGCTAATTCCAATATTTCTTTGAACCAGATCTGAATTGATTATCTGACCATGAGAAACATTTAGCATCAATTTCTCTATTTCCTTCGCCATTTTAGACAGATCTGATCCTAAATATTCTGCCAACAGCGCAGCTGCTTGCTGATCAATTGCATAGCCTTTCGACTTTACAAAATCGTCTATCCATGGAGCAAGTTTATAATCTTTAACCGCATCAGATTGAAAAACCAATCCGCTTTTAACAATGGCTTTATAGATTTTTTTACGCTTATCGAAATTACTGTATTTGAAAGCTAAGATTAATACGGTGCTTGGTAATGGTTTCTCGAAATAGTTTAAGGCTATCTCAGCATCTTTTCCTTCATCTTTCGCCCACTTCATATCCTGGGCTTCCTTAACCAAAATAACCTGATAATCGCTCATCATTGGATAGCGCTTCGCCGCACCTATTACGGTAGCCATGTCTGTGTCTTTTCCGTAAAAAATGCTTTGGTTAAAGCCTTTTTCTGCTTCGCTTAATAGGTTATCCTCAATAAAATCGCTAACCAAATCGATATAGTAAGCTTCTTCTCCATGAAGCAGATACACAGGTTTTATGTTGCGATTTTTTATGTCTCTTATAATATCTCCTGCGGCCATGGTTGGTAAAATTACAATTTAGCTTTTAGGATTTTAAGTTTTAAGCGAAATGTTTATGCACAAATGGTAACTTTGGAATCGAAAACATGTTCAGTCCAATTCCACTCAATCTTCCTCCCTATCCATTTAGAATAACCCAAAAGGATAATCAGGTGTTTATTTTCGATGAACTGCGAAAAAAGCATTTAGTGCTCACCCCAGAAGAATGGGTAAGACAACATTTTATCCAACATTTAATTGCTCAGCATAAATTTCCAAAGACGTTGATAAACATAGAAGGTGGACTTGTGGTAAACCAACTGCAAAAACGAAGCGATATTTTAGTGTTTAACACCAACGGAGAAAAACTGATGCTTATAGAATGCAAAGCGCCAAAAGTTAAGATTAATGAAAAAGTATTCGCTCAAGCGTTGCGGTACAACTCTATCCACCAAGCACCATGGATTGTCCTAACAAACGGTTTACAGCATGTTTTCGCAAAATTAAACCTACTTTCTGGAGAAGCCGTTTTTGTGGAAGAATTACCTGAATATACGAAGCTATAATCGGAAAGGTGCTAATTATAGCATCAATGAAAGATTAAATTTAATTTTATTTGGGCGTGTCCCTGCGGGCCGGGCTATCCGCTATAAGTCCTCGCTCGTTCCTCGCTGTGGGCTTCCGCTGCTATCCCTCACGCAAAACCTTACCTGAAGCTTAACCTTGTTGTCAATCTTATGCTTAATTTTTTAATAAGCTTGAGCCACTAAATTGGATGTTAAGGATGTTTTGGGCGTGCCCCTGCGGGTCGCGCTATCCATTACAATCTTTTGCTCCCCAAACCCCAAAGAGGCCCTTTAGGCAAAAGATTTTCATTGCTATCCCTCACGCAAAAGCCGATCGAGTTTAAGAACGGTATTTAGTATTTAGTATTTAGTATTTAGAAAGAAACGCAAGTAGTCAGTAAAAACGTTCTTCTTTGAAACAATTTATTACATCTTTCGAAACGCAAACACCCAACCTCTTAACTTATAACCCCTACCCACCTAACCCCTCTAAACTCTAAGCTTCTAACCCTTTAAGGTTTTCCTCGATAATCTTAATCTTCGCTTCTGCATCTGCCTGCTTATTTCGTTCGTTTGCAATGATCTCTGGCTTTGCATTTTGCACAAAGCGTTCATTACTTAACTTTACATTTACAGATTTTAGAAATCCCTGCAAATAAACTAAGTCTGCTTGCAAGCGGGCTTTCTCTTCTTCCACATTTATATTTTCCAATAGCGGAATAAAGAACTCATCTTTACCAGCCATAAAGGCAGTTGCTCCTGTTAATTTATCCGTTATAATTTCTACGGTTGAAACATTTGCTAGTTTAGAAATAACGGCAATCCAGTTTGAATAGGTCAAATCAGAATTTACCTTTATGCTGAGCACCAATCCTTCTTTTGGCGATATCTGTTTTTGGTTACGCACATTTCTAATTTCGCCAATAACCGTTTTGATAACTTCGGCTTCTTTTAAAAGCGCTTCATCTATTTCTCCTACTTCCGGAAAATTTGCAACGATGCAACATTCCATTTCGCCTCGAGCTGCAAACAAATCATCATGCCACAATTCTTCGGTAATAAAAGGCATATTAGGGTGTAACAGTTTGATGATTTTTTCGAAAAAGCCAACAGTAGCTTCAAAACTTGCTTTATCAATTGGTTGTTGATAAGCAGGTTTAACCATTTCCAAATACCAAGCGCAGAAATCATCCCACACTAATTTATAAGTAATTAGCAACGCTTCTGATAGACGGTATTGTTTAAAGTTGGCCTCTATTTCTATCAAAGCCTCGTTAAATCTACTTTCAAACCACGCAATCGCCTGCTCATTGGGGTTTTCTAAATTCTCATCAACTTCCCAGCCTTTCACCAAACGGAAAGCATTCCAAATCTTACTTGCAAAATTTCTGCCCTGTTCGCAGTAACTTTCATCAAACATTAAATCGTTTCCTGCGGGAGACGACATGAGCATTCCTACACGAACTGCATCAGCTCCATATTTTTCCATTAACTCAATTGGATCTGGAGAGTTGCCCAAAGACTTAGACATCTTTCTACCTTGTTTATCCCGTACAATTCCCGTAAGATAAACATTGGTAAAAGGCTTCTTCCCCATAAATTCATGTCCCGCCATAATCATCCTAGCGACCCAAAAGAACAAAATTTCTGGAGCAGTAACCAAATCGTTGGTTGGATAATAATAGTTGATATCCTTATTATCGGGATTTTTAAATCCATCAAAAACCGAAATCGGCCATAACCAAGACGAAAACCAAGTATCCATTACATCCTCATCTTGACGGATAAAGCCAGCTAACTGAGCTTTAAAACCTAGTTTCTCTGATTCAGCTCCACCATTTATTAAAAGCTTTTTCTTCCAAAATTCTTCTAATGCTTCCTCTTTGGTTTTGGCAACAACCCAGTCGCCTTTTTCATCGTACCAAGCCGGAATGCGTTGTCCCCACCACAACTGTCGCGATATATTCCAGTCGCGCACATTCTCCATCCAATGTTTATAAGTGTTCTCAAACTTATTGGGAATAAGATTTACTTCTCCATTTCTAACATCATCGAGGGCCGGTTGCGCCAATTCTTTCATCTTTACAAACCATTGCATAGAAAGCTTTGGTTCTATGGCGGCATCGGTACGTTCAGAAAACCCAACCTGAGATTTATAATCTTCAACTTTATCCAGACGACCTGCCTCATCAAGCATTTTAGCAATTTTCTTCCTTGCTACAAAACGATCTTCACCAACTAAAATAACCGCCAACTCATTTAAGGTTCCATCGTCGTTTAAAATATCTATCACTGGTAGCTTGTGCTTTACACCAAGCTCGTAGTCATTTAGATCATGTGCGGGCGTAACTTTTAAACACCCTGTTCCAAATTCAATATCAACATATTCATCTTCAATAACCGGAATCTCATGATTTACTAACGGAACATAAACCGTCTTACCTTTTAAATGTCTAAAACGATCATCATTTGGGTTAATGCAAATTGCAGCATCTGCCATAATGGTTTCCGGACGAGTGGTTGCAACAACGAGGTAGTCGGAGGTAGGAAAGGTTGAAGGTTGAGGGTTTACGGTTGAGGGTTGAAGGTCTTGCCCCTTTTGCCTTTCGCCTTTTACCTCATACCTTATATAGTATAGCTTCTGATTGACCTCTTTTCTTATCACTTCCTCGTCAGAAACAGCTGTTTTTCCTTTTGGATCCCAGTTAACCATACGGATACCACGGTAGATGAGACCTTTTTTATGCAAGTGGATGAATGCATCAATCACAGCTGCAGAAAGATCTTGTTCCATAGTAAAACGAGTTCGATCCCAATCGCAGCTAGCCCCTAATTTCTTCAACTGCTCTAGAATAATACCGCCGTATTTTTCCTTCCATTCCCAAGCATAGCTAAGAAATTCCTCCCGAGATAGATCTTTTTTATCAATTCCTTTTTCCTTCAACATCGCCACCACTTTTGCCTCGGTAGCAATAGAAGCATGATCTGTACCAGGCACCCAACAGGCATTTTTTCCCTGCATCCGCGCCTTCCGAATCAACACATCTTGAATGGTATTGTTAAGCATGTGGCCCATGTGGAGCACACCGGTAACGTTTGGGGGTGGAATTACAATGGTATATGGTTCGCGTTCGTCAGGTTCTGAATGAAAAAACTTCTTGGATAGCCAATAGCTATACCATTTATCTTCTGTTTCTACTGGGTTGTACTTGGTGGAAATGCTCATCTGAAATGTTATGAAAAGGCAAAAATAGCTTTTTTGATGGAGAACTGAGATGTGAGATGTGAGATTTGAGACTTTACACTCTTAGTCTTTAGTATTCAGACATTAGTATTTAGAACCGCCAAGCGGCCAAAAGCCGTAACGCTCCATCGGAGTGGCCGAATTCATAGCGATGGGTTTCAACCCGTCGCAACAATCAAAATACATTCCTATTACCAATCAACTAATTTCTATCCCCTAAAACCCAAACAAAAAAAGCCTTGCAAATAAATGCAAGGCTTTTGTAAAATGTATAAGAGATGTTTACTCTACAACAACCTCGAAAGGAACTTGCACTTTAACCTCTTTGTGTAAATTCAAATTGGCAACATATTCGCCAATAAATTTAGGTTCGGTTTCAAAAGTAATCCTACGACGATCTACCTCGAAGCCTTTAGCCTTTAATGCTTCAGCAATTTGGATGGTGTTTACCGCTCCAAAAATCTTTCCACTTTCACCAGCTTTGGCACCGATAGTAAGCTTCACATCTGTTAAACGTTCTGCTATACCTTCAGCATCTTTCTTAATCTTATCTTGTTTAAAAGCAGCTTGTTTCAGGTTTTCTGCCAACACCTTCTTTGCAGAAATAGTTGCCAAATGACCAAAACCCTGAGGGATTAAATAATTACGACCATAACCAGGTTTTACCGTAACTAAATCATCTTTTTCGCCTAGGCCTTTAATATCTTGTTTTAATATAATTTCCATATCTCTTAGCCTCCTATTTTAATTGATCTGCAACGTAAGGCAACAAACCAATGTGGCGAGCGCGTTTAACTGCTTGAGCCACTTTACGTTGAAATTTTAATGAAGTACCTGTTAAACGTCTTGGCAATAATTTACCTTGCTCGTTTATAAATTTCATTAAAAAATTTGCATCCTTATAATCGATGTACTTGATGCCATTTTTCTTAAAACGGCAATATTTCTTACGGTTGTCCTCTACTTTAGGGGCGGTAACGTATTGTATTTGTTCTCTTGCCATTACGATGCTACCTCCTTAGTTTTCTTGTTAAAAGCACCACTACGCTTCTTTTCATTGTAAGCAATGGCATGTTTATCTAACCTTACGGTTAAAAATCTCAACACTCGCTCATCGCGTTTTAATTGAAGCTCTAATTTGCCGATCAATTCACCGTCTGCTTTATACTCGGTTAAATTGAAAAATCCGTTTGTCTTCTTTTCAATCGGATACGCTAATTTTCTCAAACCCCAACTATCTTCTTGGATAATTTCGGCTCCGCTATCAGTAATGATACCTACAAATTTGGCCATGGCCTCTTTTGCAGCTTCGTCTGATAACAACGGGGTTAGAACGATAACAGTTTCGTACTGATTCATTGTTAATTGATTGATTATTTGTTTATTCCCGATACAATTCGGGCTGCAAATGTAGCGATAATTTTGGTAAAATCAAATTGATTTGAAAAGGTTAATAACAAGGTTGAGGCCAGATTATGACCTAAGTAAAAAGCCGAAAGCAGGCACTTGAAAGCACAAGCACCGTCATTCCTAGCCAAAAAGGAATATTTTTTTGTCAAAATAAAAAGCATTAGAAAACGAAAATCACTGCAATAAACCTCCTGCAGCCCCGTGTTTTGCTGTAGGTTTATTTTTTCCAAACAAAAAATCAACGCTGCCGCTGCACCCGGGTTTAGAAACAAAAGCTTCTGCAACCCAACCGAAAACCTTGCAACGCCGCTAAATAATTCGACAGATATTTTTTACTTTTATAAAAATATAAATAAAATGGCAACGGTAAACACCTACCTAACTTTTAACGGCAATTGCGAAGCCGCTTTTAAATTTTATCAAAGTGCTTTTGGTGGCGAATTAGCAGATTTCAATCGGTTTGGAGACATGCCTGCGCAAGTAGACGAACCCGAATTATCAGCTAAAGATAAAAACAAAATTATGCACGTTAATTTGCCGATTAGCAAAGAAACTACCCTTTTTGGCAGTGATGTTATAGACGGTTTTGGGCCGAAACTAATTTCCGGAAACAATTTTTCTATTTCTATCGGTGCAAACTCTAAAGAAGAAGCCGACGATTTATTTACAAAATTATCAGCAGAGGGCAAAATTACAATGCCTTTAGCAGACACTTTCTGGGGCGCTTATTTTGGTATGTGGACAGATCAATTCGGTATTAATTGGATGATAAATTATGATAAACCAGGAAAATAGGTTATAGGTGAGAGGTGATAGCAAAGAAGTCTAACTATATTCTAAATTTCTTATAGACGTATTTCGCGTTAACGATCGCCGCGACATCCTTTTCTCGGCTTTTATTTTCCGAGAAAAGATATAGCAGAGCGCGTGTTAAAACGCCCAAATTATTTTTCTTTATTGCATTGCCCCGAAGACAAAAAGTCTTCGTAAATGGTATAAAACATTGCTTTGACTTCATTTTTCAACAACATTTGTCTCACTTACATTTCTACTCCATAAAAATTTCTTAATTTCGTACCGATGGAAAACTTTATTGTTTCAGCGCGCAAATATAGACCAGCAACGTTCGAAACCGTTGTGGGTCAGCAACATATTACAGGAACGCTAAAGAACGCAATTAAGAACAACCAACTGGCGCAGGCATTTTTGTTCTGCGGACCGCGGGGTGTGGGCAAAACTACATGCGCTAGAATTTTGGCAAAAACCATCAATTGTACCAATTTAAGTGCAGATGTAGAAGCTTGTGGTAAATGCGAGAACTGCTTATCCTTTCAAAATGGCAATTCATTTAATGTACATGAATTAGATGCCGCTTCTAACAACTCGGTAGATGACATTCGGAGTTTAATTGAACAAGTGCGCATCCCACCGCAAGCAGGAAAATATAAGATCTACATCATAGATGAGGTGCACATGCTCTCTGCAAGCGCATTTAATGCATTTCTAAAAACGTTAGAAGAACCGCCTTCTTATGCTATTTTTATATTAGCCACCACAGAAAAGCACAAAATTTTACCTACCATTCTTTCTAGATGCCAAATCTTTGACTTTAATAGGATTCAGGTAGATGATATTTCGCGTCATTTGGCGCGAATAGCCGAAAGAGAAAATATTGGTTTTGACGCAGACGGACTTCACATCATCGCCCAAAAAGCTGACGGAGGTTTGCGTGATGCACTTTCGATGTTCGATCAGATTGCTAGTTATTCTAATAAACAGATTACCTATAACGCGGTTATAGAAAACTTAAACATTTTAGACTACGACTATTTCTTTAAGTTAACCGATTATCTAAACCAATCTGCAGTGAGTGCAACATTGTTGCTGTTCGATGAAATTTTGAATAATGGTTTTGATGGAAATAACTTCATAAACGGATTGGCAAGCCATTTTAGGAATTTGATGGTGAGTAAAGATCCGGCAACTGTGAAGTTGTTGGAAGTAAGTGAAAACATAAAAAAACGCTATTTGCAACAATCACAGGAAACCGAGCTTTCGTTTTTGTTAACCGCCTTAAATTTGGCTAACAATTGCGACCTCAGTTATAAAACATCAAAAAATCAGCGGTTGCAAGTAGAGTTGGCCTTAATTAAAATGTGCCACATAAAAGAAGCCGTTAAACTGGCGCAACAATCCTTTTCTAACACACAAAAATCGGCAGATCAAGATCCGGATAAAAAAAAAACGATTGACGTAAGTGAGGCGGAGGCCAAGATTGGAATTGGTGTGGAGAAACCAAATACGAAAGTCCAGAGCGAAATTGAGGCCCATCCGAATATAGAGAATCTTAAGACTAAAGCACAGAGCGAAAGTGAGAATGAGGCGAATACTAAAGGAATACAGATTATAAAAGAAGCCGACGACAGGAACGGCTATTCAAGCAACTCTATAAAAATCAATAAACAATCTAACGCGGTCAGTACGCTAATTCCATCACTTACAGATTTGGAAAGAGTTGCGCACGGTGATGAAGTTGAGGAAGCAAAAAAAATTACCGGCGAAACCAGAAATCCATTTACCGTCGAAAGACTTTTTGAGGTTTGGAGCACTTACGCTACCCAATTAAAAACCGACAATAAAATTAATCTTTATACCATTTTAAATAGTTTTCCACCCGTACTGAAGGAACAGCATTTAATAGAAATTTTTGTAGAAAGTAAAACGCAGGAAGAAATGGTTCAGCAGGATTCCATAGAACTGCTTAACTATTTGCGAAATACATTAGATAACTTCGGAATAGAAATTTGTTATAAACGAAGCGAAAGAAAAGAAGAAAATCGCCTGTACGGCAACAGAGAAAAGTATGATTATCTAGTAGCCAAAAACCCAAAATTGGAAGAAATGCGCCGAAAATTTAACTTGGATGTGAGTCCTTAAGCACATCATCTTTGCGAGGTACGAATTTTAACAAAAAGGTCCCCAAACTGAAATTTCAGTTTGGGGACCTTTTTGTTATCTTAATAATTAATTTTTATTCCTTAGTTTTTTGATCATTTTTTGGATAACCTTCCTCATCAAGATCATCTCTATCGTCTTCTGGCGTGTGCGCAAGCGCTTCATCCTTTTTACCCACTTTTACACTTTGTCCGCTGTCTACATGCATCCCCAGCGACTCTAACTCGTCGTCGGCAATTTCAGCTTTGTCAGCATATTCGTCTCCGATGTATGGATTGGAATTGTCATAGGTAGAATCGTCGTCTTTTGCCCCCTGAGCTACAGTCTCATAGCCCATCGGATGATCGTACTCCTTATTCTCTCCAGTTACATCAAGCTCATAACTTTGCTTGTGTTCGTCGAACGCCAAATTTTCCTTATTTACCTCACCGTTTTCTGTAGTGCTTTTTAGCTTATCTTGCGCCTGTTTACTTGCATCGTTTTCCATAACAAAATGTTCTAGTTTTGATTGATAAACAGCCGATATACCGTTTGGTTTTAAAAACATTTTTTCAATCTTGGCGATGTATCAGGCCTAAATAAAAAAATCTCTCATTTACAACCGTGCAACTGCCGCATTAAAGGTTTTACTTGGTCGCATTGCATTACTGCCAAGCGTATCATCTGGATTGTAGTAGCCACCAATATCTTGGGGTTTCCCTTGAGCACCTATCAATTCTGAGGAAATTTTAGCTTCATTTTCTCCCAAGAATTTTGCAAAATCAGTAAATTTCTGTTGCAGATCTGAATCTTTCACCTGCGATGCAAGCGCTTCCGCCCAGTAAAGTGCTAAATAAAAATGCGATCCACGGTTGTCTATCTCCCCTACTTTACGCGCAGGAGATTTGTCGTTTTCTAAAAACTTATCTGTTGCATTGTCCAAACATTCTGCCAACACCAATGCTTTCGGATTGTCTTGTGTTTGACCCAAATGTTCTAGCGATGCCGCTAAAGCCAAAAACTCACCGAGCGAATCCCAACGAAGATAACCTTCTTGTAAAAATTGCTCAATATGTTTTGGAGCAGAGCCTCCCGCACCTGTTTCAAACAGTCCGCCTCCATTCATTAAAGGAACAATTGACAGCATTTTTGCCGAAGTACCAAGTTCTAAAATCGGGAATAAATCTGTCAGATAATCCCGTAAAACATTGCCGGTAACCGAAATGGTATCTAATCCCCTACGCAGTCTTTCTAACGTAAATTTAGTTGCCGCTATGGGCGATAAAATGCGAATGTCTAAACCTTCGGTATCGAGTTGAGGCAAATACAAGTTTACTTTTGTAATCATCTCCCTGTCATGCGCACGGTTTTCATCCAACCAAAAAACAGCGGGAGTATTGGATAATCTCGAACGGTTTACTGCCAATTTTACCCAATCTTGAATCGGTGCATCTTTTGCCTGGCACATCCGAAAAATATCACCTTTAGCTACTTTCTGATCAAAAAACACCAGCCCGTCTGCATCGCTTACTTGGATCGTGCCATCGCCTTTTGCTTGAAAAGTTTTATCATGTGAGCCATATTCTTCTGCTTTTTGCGCCATTAAACCAACGTTTGGAACTGAGCCAATGGTGGTTACATCAAAAGCGCCGTTTGCTTTACAATCGTCTATGGTGGCGGTATAAATTCCTGCATAACATCTATCTGGAATCAATGCGATGGTATCTTGCAGTTTTCCCGCAGCATTCCACATCTGGCCAGAACTCCTAATCATTGCTGGCATAGATGCATCTACAATCACATCAGATGGTACGTGCAAATTGGTAATTCCTTTATCAGAATTTACCATCGCCAATGCCGCACTACCAGAAGCCTCAGCGGCAAGCGCATCAATGACCTCCTGTTCTTGTGCGTTGCCTTTTATTTTGGCATATACATCGCCCAATCCATTGCTTGTATCTACGCCGAGGGTTTTAAATAGGTCTTGATATTTGGTAAAAACGTTTTTATAATACACTTCTACAATGGCCCCAAAAATAATCGGATCAGAAACCTTCATCATCGTAGCTTTTAAATGCGCTGACAATAATACCCCTTCTTTTTTTGCTTCCGCGATTTCTTCTGCCACGAAATCTTTCAAGGCAGAAATGCTCAACGCAGAACAATCTATTACTTCACCAGCTTTAAGTGGCGCGAGTTTTTTTAAATTTTCTACCTTCCCATCGGCAGCAATAAAATCTATTTTATATTGAGTAGCTTCTTTAACCGTTAATGATTTCTCCGAACCATAAAAATCGTGATCAGACATGCTCGCCACTTTTGTCTTAGAATCTGCCGACCAAATGCCCATGCTGTGTGGATGAGCTTTTGCATAATTTTTGACCGCACGCGGCGCTCTGCGATCCGAATTGCCTTCTCTCAACACCGGATTTACCGCAGAACCTAAAACCTTGCTATATTTTGCCTTTGTCTTTACTTCTTCATCGCTTTGCGCATTTTCCGGATAATCCGGAATTTTATATCCCTGCGATTGAAGCTCGCCAATCGCAGCTTTCAACTGCGGGATGGACGCAGAAATATTTGGTAACTTTATAATATTAGCTTCCGGAGTGGTCGCCAATGCGCCCAATTCTGCCAACGCATCTCCTACTTTTTGATCGTCCGTTAGCTGATCAGAAAAATTAGCCAAAATTCTACCTGCTAAAGAGATATCTCTGCTTTCTACATCGATATTTGCGTGAGCCGTGAATGCCTGTATGATGGGAAGCAACGAATAAGTGGCCAACATTGGAGCCTCGTCAGTTTTAGTGTAAATTATTTTTGCTGGATTTGACATTTAGTTTGAATTATATGAAATGTAAAAAAAATGATTTTACCTGTTTTAAAGCCTTAAATCGGCTAAAGATAATGGAAATCGGCTAAATTTTGGACATTAGCGCGTTAATTGTTGCGCTAACCACAAATCGGAGCGCAGAAATTAGGCGTTTACCTTAAAAATAGATCCTAAAAGTTCTCGGCGTTTGATAATGCTTTTTCGGAAAATAACAAAGCTGAATCTTGTTTCGTACTGATATTTTAATACTCGTAAGAAAAAAAGATCCCAATTTTACAGCAGACGTACTGCGCCAAAGCCTGCCGCATTACCTCTTTCACTCGCCGAAAACTTAACATTATGATAAAATTGTTTAACTTATCTTTAAAAAAAATCAACATGCGTAATATAATCATCGGTCTAGCCTCCCTAATTTTAACCTCATGTACGGTCATGCAGAATAAAACAATGTTTCATAAAAATGTAGTTGTGGCCCACCGAGGTGCTTGGAAAGCATTAGGATTGCCTCAAAACTCTATCGCTTCCTTAAAACAGGCTATAAAACTTGGCTGCCGAGGTTCTGAGTTTGATGTTAGAATGACCTCAGACGATAGTTTGGTCATCAACCATGACCCACATTATAACAACTTAGAAATCGAGAAAACTACTTTTGCCGAACTGCGCAAATTTAAATTGAGCAATGGCGAAGATTTCCCTACCCTGCAGGATTACCTTGCTGCAGGTCTAATAAATAATTCTGGCACCATGCTGGTTTGCGAAATAAAACCCACCGATGGCGGTGCAGAAAGAGCAGATCGGCTAGCAAGTAAAGTGGTGCAAATGGTAAAAGCCCTTCACGCGCAAAAATTGGTTGGCTACATTAGTTTCGATTATAACATCGTTAAAAAAGTACATCAGCTAGATCCAAAAGCAACTACTCAGTATTTAGAAGCCGACAAAACGCCAGATGAAATCGCGGCGGACGGACTGACAGGTGTAGATTACTATTTTACGGCCTTTCAGAAAAATACAAATTGGATCGACATGGCCAAAAAGAAGGGAATCACCTTAAACGCATGGACGGTAAATAATCCAGAAGATATGGATAGATTGTTAAAAGATGGATTTGATTTTATAACCACCAATGAGCCTGAATTACTTTTAACGAAGGAAAAAGCGCTTAAAAAGTAAAATTGTCAACTTTCCACAAACTTTTAATATCAAATCCGCTTACTAGCGTATGCAATTAAAATTAACACGCTTTTTATTTATTTTTATCTTCTACTTCTCGATTTTCGGAACAGTTTGCGCCCAGACCCTTCCGGTCGATTCTGCAAAAAAGCTTGATGAAGTAACGGTAAAAGGATATTACAGTCAACAACCTCTTATTCGTTCTACTGCTGCCGTTAGTCTATTAGACAGCACTGCGCTTAAAAATCAAAACCCGGCTTCGTTGGTTGGCACCTTAAATACCGTTGCGGGTGTCCGAATGGAGGAGCGTTCTCCAGGAAGTTTCCGTTTGTCGTTGCGCGGCAGCTTGCTTCGTTCTCCTTTCGGGATAAGAGATGTAAAAATATACCTCGATGATTTCCCCTTGACTGATGCCGGAGGAAACACTTACCTCAACTTATTGGATTTTAATTCAATAGGGTCAATCGAGATTTACAAAGGGCCGGATGGAAGTACATTTGGCGCAAATACCGGTGGCGTGGTGCTTATCAACCCAAAACCTGTGCAACAAAATTCGACAGAAATTGGAATTTTAGGCGGATCTTATGGATTGTTCTCGCAACATGCCCACTTCCAACGGACACTCAAAAACTATCAATTCAGTATTTCAGAAGCCTATCAACGTAGCGATGGTTATAGGCAGAATAGCGCATTGGACAGGAAATTTATCCAAACCACACAACGTTGGCAATATAGCCCAAAAGCAAATCTCCATGCGCTCATTTTCTACAGCGATTTAAATTATCAAACGCCGGGCGGCTTAACATTGAGTCAATCTGAAGAAAATCCAAAATTGGCTAGGCAACCAACCAAAACGCTACCGGGCGCAGTAGCACAACAAGCCGCGATTTACAACAAAACCGTTTTCGCAGGGATATCTAACGCTTATCAGTTGAACAAGAATTTTAAACATGTGCTGGCTGTTTTCGGTTCTTACACAGATTTCAGAAATCCATTTATTACCAATTACGAAAAACGTTACGAAAATACAATTGGCTTAAGAACTTTCTTGGATTATACCAAATTGGCTCACAACAACCGAATAAATGCGCAGGTAGGCGTAGAAACTTCCAAAACAGGAAGTGAAATTAGAAACTTCGACAATAATAAAGGGGAACCTGCTGCTATCCAAGCTTTCGATCATTTGAAAGCTAGCCAAACTTTCGCTTTCGCAAAAATAAATATAGACCTAAGCAAAAAACTTCTAATGGAGCTTGCGAGCAGTTTAAATTTCTATCGGTACAGTTATGAAACGCTTGCTCCAATCTCCATCGCGAACCAAGAAAATACTTTTAAGCATCAATGGATGCCAAAAGCTGCCGCATCTTATTTGTTGACGAATGGACTGGCACTTCGCGCGACCGCTAGTCGTGGATATTCTACGCCAACCATTGCAGAAGTTCGGTCGTCTAATAACGAAATCAACGCCAATTTGCAGGCTGAATTCGGGTGGAATTACGAAACCGGGATCCGGTATCAGACTGAAAAACTGTATCTGAATGCAAATATATTTAGGTTTAATTTACAAGACGCCATTGTAAGGCGACTTGATGCGAATGGCAACGAGTTTTTTATAAATGCCGGCGGCACGCGTCAACAAGGTTTAGAGTTTGAAGGATCTTTTATATTGTTGAAAAAAGCCGATGGTTTTTTAAATATGTTAAAAGTAGCTGCTAGTTATACCTTAAGCGACTTTAAATTTACAGATTTTAGTGATGGCGAAAATAATTATGGTGCAAACCGCTTGACAGGAGTTCCTAAAAACGTTTGGGTAAACAGTGTTGATGCCCGTTTTAAAAAAGGCATTTACCTCTTTGTGCAATATAATTTTACAGATCACATACCGCTGAACGATGCAAATGCAGTGTATGCGAAAAGTTACCACCTGTTGGATGCCAAGATAGGCTTGCGAGGAAGAAAACTTTTTGGCAGTCGGTTAGATTTCTACGCAGGCGCAAACAACATCCTCAACCAAAAATATAGTTTGGGAAATGATTTAAATGCATTTGGCGGAAGATATTTCAATCCTTCGCCAACTGTTAATATTTACACCGGAATCAATCTGGCATTTTAATGAAAGCCTATGGGGCAATGATTAACTCGTAAGGCTAGTTTTTCGGCACAGTAGATGCTCTTTTATGCCATTACCAAAGTTTTTTTAGCATCCAGTTCTTATTATGAAAGTTTTGAAGGTTTCACTTATTTTAAAAGATGTCTTCTTAATGATTTCAGCTAACTTGCTGTTTTCTGATTCTTCGGCAGATCATTTCTGTACAAATGCACGTATAAGTAACTCCAGTGTGACTCAACCCAATAAAAAATGTTGGAAATTAATAACATTAAACCGCAAAGAAATTAAAATGTCGGAAACGCAAGAATGAGAAATATTTATGATTTTAAAAGCCGATTCATCAAAAGTAAGAGGCTTTGCGAGATGCAATAATTTTACTGGAAATTACCAATTGAAGCGGCATCAAAAAATTAGATTTTCGAATTTTGCGCTCGGAGAAAAAATCTGTAAGAGATCTTCACAAGAACTTTTGTTCATCAACTTATTAAAAAATTCAGAAGACTCTAAAACAAAGCAAGACACGTTTTGGTTATCGTCAAAAAACAACACTCTCACTAGGTTCGAAGCAGTCTATTTTTGAGTTCCGGATCGTTGCAACGTACAAAGCAATCTTCATCAATACAGCGATAATCTTGCCGCGTTGTGCTAAAAAAAAATAAATGAACATCACCACTTTCAAGTCTTTTAAAAGTAGAAATTACCGATTATTCTTTGCAGGTCAATCCATCTCGCTGATCGGCACTTGGATGCAAAAAACGGCCGTTAGCTGGATCATTTATTCTATTACCGGTTCAAAATTTATGCTTGGCGTGTCCGTCTTTGCAACACTTTTTCCTACTGCAATATTCTCACTTTATGGAGGCATCATCGCCGATAGGTACAACAGATATAGAGTACTGCTCATCACCCAAATCATCTCACTCGTTCAAGCAGTGTTACTCACCCTTGCAATCATTTTTTATAGGCAAGATGCCGTTTGGTGGATTATCGGCTTGAGCGTGATGCTTGGCATTATAAATGGCTTTGACGTACCCGCAAGACAATCTTTGGTACGCCAAATGGTGGATAAAGATGAAGATTTGCCGAACGCACTTGCGCTAAATTCTTCTATGGTAAATCTTTCCAAACTCATTGGACCCGCGTTGGCTGGCTTTATTTTAGAGCGCTTTGGAGAACAAGTTTGCTTCGGTTTAAATGCCATCAGCTTTAGTGCCGTTATTGTTTCCTTGTTATTTATGCGGTTGGATAAATCAAGAACCAAACCAGATACAAAGAGAAACCTAAGACAAGAATTTTCAGAGGCATACCAATACATTAAAAACACTGCAACCATCAGCTCGGTAATTATTTTTGCCGCAGTAATTAATTTATTCGCGCTCCCTTTTTCTACACTTACACCTGCCTTTGCCAAAGACGTTTTTCATGGCACAGCTTCAACTTTCGGGGTTATAGATGGCTTTGTAGGTTTGGGGGCATTTATAGGTGCGCTTTATTTAGCATCGCTAAAGCAAGGCACCGATCTAAGTAAAATTTTAGCTAGGAATACCTATATTTTCGGCAGCGGATTGATCGTATTCTCCTACACCACCTCTTTCCCGCTCGCACTCGCATTCCTAATATATACCTCATTTGGTATGATGGCCATTGTAACGCTTACCAATACCATTATTCAAATAATTGTACCACATGAGTTGCGAGGCAGGATTATTAGCGTTTTCGTAATGGTTCTTACTGCCATGGTTCCAATTGGAAGCCTGCTTGTAGGCACAGTGTCTCATTATTTCGGTGTTGAGGCAACCGTTTTCGCCGAGGGCATTATAACCATTATCGTGGCCTTCTTCTATTCTTCTTACCTCAAGAAACAGAAACTAAAATTATCAGAAACCCCTATTGTTATAAAAGCCGAAGAGAACGCGATTACACCCGCTTAATTATGCCTGTTTAATTTACCTCTTCTTTAAGCAGGATAGAAATAAATGCCTATGCTCATTTTAATGAAATCCATTTAATCACATATTTCGCGAAACTATAATTTAAATACCTTTAGAATTAAAGAAAAACGATCTAGGTAGACGGTTACTCGAACAAAATAAACCCATGAACATCTCCACTTTCAACTCCTTCAAAAGCCGAAATTACCGCTTATTCTTTGTGGGACAATCAGTTTCGCTAATAGGCACGTGGATGCAGAAGACGGCTGTAAGTTGGATTATTTATTCCATCACAGGTTCTAAATTTATGCTTGGTGTTTCGGTATTTGCAACGCTGTTTCCAACCGCAATTTTCTCCTTATATGGAGGCATCATCGCCGATAGATACAATAGGTATCGCTTGCTTCTGATTACCCAAATAGTATCTCTATTACAAGCTACTCTGCTTATGTTTGCCATTATTTTTTTTAGGCAAGATGCCGTTTGGTGGATTATTGCCCTTAGTGTACTGCTTGGTATCATCAACGGTTTCGATATTCCTGCCAGACAATCTTTGGTAAGACAAATGGTAGATAGAGTGGAAGATCTTCCAAATGCGCTTGCGCTAAACTCCTCTATGGTAAACTTATCTAAACTGATTGGTCCGGCAATCGCAGGATTTGTGCTAGAAAGTTTTGGAGCGCAAATTTGCTTTGGACTAAACGCCTTTAGTTTTTTGGCTGTAATTGTGTCTCTACTATTTATGCGCTTAGATAAATCTAGAACTAAACCAGGCATCAAAAGAAACCTAAGGAAAGAACTTTCTGAGGCTTACCAATATATAAAAAACACTACGACTATAAGCTCGTTAATAATGTTTGCAGCTGTGGTAAACCTCTTGGCACTGCCCTACTCAACACTTATGCCAGTGTTCGCAAAAGATATTTTTCATGGAACAGCGGCCACTTTTGGAGTTATAGAAGGATTTTTAGGTTTAGGCGCTTTAATAGGTGCACTTTACCTAGCCTCCCTTAAACAAGGAACTAATTTAGCCAAAATCCTTGCCCGAAACACTGCAATTCTTGGCATTGGCCTTTTGCTTTTTTCATATACCACCAATTATCCCCTTGCACTCGCATTTTTAGTATTCTCGGCATTCGGGATGATGGCCATACGCACCGTAACAAATACCATCATTCAATTGGTCGTTCCGCATGAGTTGCGGGGAAGAATTATCAGCGTATATATATTTGTGCTTACCGCAATGATGCCAATTGGCAGCTTGTTAGTTGGCGGAATTTCAAACTACATTGGTGTACAAGCTACGGTATTGGGCGAAGGAATTATTGCCATTATCGTCGCTGTATTTTATTGGCGTTACCTTAAAAAAGAGTCGCTTAAAGCATCGCAAATTCCAATTGCCGCAAACGCACAGATAACTTCGTCTTCTCCACTTTAAATCGGAAGCATCATCCTAAAAGAATGAATAAACTTCTCAACCACTGCCTTTGCCGTAAACATTCCCGCATAATATTTCTTGTAGCCAAAGCCAAGCAAAATGTTAGGAAGCAGCAATAAAACTCCCATATACCAACCAGAAGGAACTAAAATGGAGTGGAATAACATCACATTTAAACTTATTGGAAAAATAACAACCGCAGCAAATGGAGCAAATCGATTGGTCAGGAGCGACAGTCCGGCCACAATTTGAATCATTTTCATCATCGGATAAATATAGCCTACACCTTTTAATCCCGCAACTAGCGCTCCCATTACTCCTGTATGCATATGTTGATAAGGAATGAAGTGCAGGAAATAATCTAGTCCAAAAACGAGGTACAAAAAGCCAAGGATTAGGCGAGAAATTAATACGGTGAGTTTCATGAAAAAATATTGAATTTCAAAAATGGTTTTAAAACTTGAGTTTATCACCTTTTAAATAATAATTATTTGGGCGGTTGTTAAGGTTATTAAATTGTTTTTTAATGGCATTTATGAGCTCGCCAAGGGCTCGGTTTGTCTCTTTTTATCAAGAAAAAGAGACACGCCCCTGCTGCAGGAGAATGTGAGGACGGTCTACGCCACTTTTTAAACAGCAATTATTTGGGCGTTTTAACACGTGCTCCATTGTATCTTTAATTGGCTTAAAGGTGCCATTTAAAGATTCTGTGATGAATTCCAAATAATTTCTAT
>NZ_JBSSEL010000030.1:0-26627 GCF_054061655.1 Pedobacter sp. UYEF25
CGTGATTTAAGAACATGAAGAGCCGTATGAAGGGAGACTTTCACGTACGGTTCTGTGAGAACGCAAAGGTGAAATTCCTTTGCGTGACTCGATTATAAGCAACCGCAGGCCGCATAACCCGTATAGTAGCAGACATGCAAATAAATTTTATATGGCGAATAGAAAATTTACCTTAACCCTTGTATTAGTTTCGTTGACCTTGATATTAGCATGTAATTCTTCTATCAAGCCTAAACCAAAGAACGCTAATCCAAATGAACAAGCTGATATTAGTTTAAAGAAAAAGGATTTATTCGCATTCGGATTGGAAACTAAATTATTTTTAAATGCATATTTCAGCGAATGTGGAGAATGGGGTGGGCATCAAGAAAAAATGATAATTTACATTAAGGGGGAAGTATTTTATTTGAATTATCGAGAGTTCAAGGTTGACTGCAAACAGGCAATGGTTAAGAATAATCGAGATTCCGGCCAAACATTAGTGTTCAAAAAAACATTTAAATTAAGCGACATGATGAAAACTTCGGTGAGAGACTATATTAATAGGCTAGAGAAGTCTAAAAGGGACGAAGAGTTTCCCGGTCATGCAGGAAACACATTCAACGCGTCAAAATCTGACTCTACTTTTTCGATTGCTGTATATGATATGAAACAGTACGACCTTGACAGCTATTCGCAATTAAAACGAGAATTAAAGTTAAATAGAAATTAGTGTGGCTGCTTATAACAGCAGGTTAAAGTTAAGCCTCGGGTGAAGTAGGAGCACGAAACTTTAAAGTTATTTATTTAGTTTAGTGGTTTAGGTTCTATTGTGCAAATAATTTTTAGGCTCAACTTAAACCAGCAAAACGTTATAGCCAACGATAGAAAAACCCACGACAATGAAAATTCCAACAATACACGGATATATCGACAGAAGAATTTTAGTCAACTTCAGCGCTGACCCAAAAGTTGTGGAGAAAATTGTTCCTTTTCCGTTTAAACCAAAAATTTATAGGGACAAAGCTATTGTTGGTATTTGCCTAATAAGACTTAAAAACATTAAACCAAAAGGACTTCCTGACTTTATTGGTGTAAACTCTGAAAATGGTGCGCACAGAATCGCAGTTGAATGGGACGAAAACGGAGAGACGAAATCAGGGGTTTATATTCCTCGCAGAGACACTTCACTTAAATTAAATACACTTATCGGTGGACGAATATTTCCAGGCAAACATTATTACGCAAAATTCAACATAGAAGAAAACAACGGAAATTATCACATAGATTTTAAAAGCTCGGACGACACCCAAATTTTTGTTGACGCTACCGAAACAAAATTATTTAGCGAGAAATCAATATTCAAAACACTTAAAAATGCTTCTGACTTTTTTGAAAATGGCGACCTTGGTTATTCGCCAAATAAAGAAAAATTTGACGGACTAAGATTAAAAGCCTATAAATGGGTAGTTAGACCGCTTGCCGTTTCAAATGTGAGATCAAGCTTTTTTGAAAACGAAGAAGTCTTCCCAAAAGGTTCAGTGACATTTGACAACGCATTATTAATGACTAACATTGAACACGAATGGAAAATGGAAACGGACAAATGACCACTGACAATATCGAGCGTTTGGCAAAAATGCATGTTCAATGCTTAAATGCTCCAATTATAATAGCCAATGGGTACCCATATTTAATTTATTTATTACAATAAATAGGTAAAATCTACCTCTAACCGCTAGTTTTATCTAGGCCGTGGCGAGGCTCTTTATCCGCTTTTTCTACAAATTCGTTATGTTTGTACTTGGTCGGAAAGTAGCGTGTAGCAGTTACTTTAAAGTGACGACGTGAGCAGAAAGAATTGATGCCTTATAATTTCAAACCTACCAACGAACTACAAAACATAAAAAACAAAATTTCAATTTGTAAATATGGCAACAAATATTTCAACAATAAAACTGAATGCTACCCCTGACCGCGTTTGGGGAACATTGACAAGTCCTGAAAAAGTTAAATTATGGCAGTTCGGGAGTGACTTAATTACCACTTGGGAAATTGGTAGCAATATAGAATTTTTAACAGAATGGGAAGGACAAGTTTTCAGACAGTGGGGAAAGGTTTTAGAAATCAAAACAAATGAATTGATAAAATATAGCTTATTTGCACCAAGACCAGATCTTGAAGACAAACCCGAAAACTACTTTGTAATGAACTATCTTTTAAAAGCAGAAAACGGACAAACAAAACTTGAAATTATACAAGAAGACAATAGACCAGACGCAGTTCAAGAAGAACCACAAGGAGAAGAAAACCCAATGTTAAAATCACTAAAAAACCTTGTAGAAACCATCTAAAAAAAAATGAATCGCTACATTGCTTTGGCAAAAGAAGGGCTGACGGGGGAAATTGATTACTTTTACTACATCCAAAATAAAAACATCAACCACACATTTCAGCAGATTTGGTTTTGACAGATACACAGCCAAACACTTCGCAAGACCAACAGAGCTAAGTCTTGTCACCCCACAACAATACGAAAATAGCAGAAATATGAAAGAACGCTCCAATTTTTAAAATTCTCAAACTTCGGAATAGAGGTTATGAGAATATTTTTAGCTAGTATCTTTCTAAACCGGCAAGGAGAAATTTCATCAAGAAGATACATCACCGGTTTAATAACTCAGTTTGTACTAGACTATTTTACCATTTAGGCTTCCTGTGATCTCCAAGATTTCGAACCTAGCAAATAATTCTTCTGAGTACCATTTTCTAGTTCTCGTAAGCTTAATGACGTCGGAATGATCAGTGGTTTTATAGGCGTAATTTTTCATGCTTTCCAGATCTTCCCAAATCGAAAACGTAGCCTGACTGCTGAAAGGATTTTCGCCAACCCCTGCTGCCATAATGAAACCCGGAGCTGTGCGCATCGCACTTCCTGCCCGTTTCATATTTGCCCTAAACTCATTCATTCTGTTCCAATTAATTGTTGCCCTGGTTATCGCAGCGACCCTTCCGCTTTTCCCGGAGTTTTGCTGTGAAGTCTCGAATACATTTTTACCGGCCCACAAGCCGTGTGAGACCAGAGGGTTTAAAATTACTGTAAATTCTTCCGCTCCAAATTTGCGAAACCACTTGATGACGACCGACTTTTTATAAAATTGGTCGCAGTCTATTCTATCTTTCCACGTGGTTAATATTGCCCAATGTTTATAGTCTGGTGCTAGGTCTACTTGAGCATCTTTTCCACTTCCCATTAAACGCCAAAATTTGCACTTCCTATTCGCCCATAGTGGAATCCTTAAAATCGCCATTCCGATAAAGGCAAAGGGAATGAAATGGGTTTTATATTTAGTGATGGTGAGTGCAACTATCATTTCTATATCAATGGAAGTTTTTCCTTAAAAGGCAGCCAAGTTACGAAACAATTACAGTTTGTTGCGTTACGTTTTTGTATATTTCAATGCTTCGTAAGATGCGTATGCTGGATTTCAAAATGTTTTTGGGCACAAAGAAATTAGAACGCCACTTAAAGTTTTGCTGTATACAATGGTTTTTAGGTTTGAGGTTCAATTGCTAACAGTGTTGTGCTGTGCCGCTGTATTTTGCCGTTTAAAAACTAAAAGTATGCCTGACCAACAATTTTAAGTGAACCTGCCACCGTGTAACACAGAGTTAAAAATGTTTTTTACCATTTTAGCATTTTGCTTTTGCAGAAAAATTTAATATAAATTGCGGCTACTTTCCTTCAAGCCATTAAAAAAGAGCCGATAAATCTTAAATTCGTTTAAAGCACCAATTTTTAGTAAGCCATTTTCATTCTACTTAGATTGGGTTTATGTGCCTTATTTCTATTAAGCTCAAATTCATAAATTTCTTTTCCGATATTTTTCATAAATGGATAACACACCGTTTCGTATTCGTAGACGTTGTCGTTGTAAATGTCATTATTATTGCTCTGCACCACGGCAGTTAGAAAAAACTCGATTTTATTCTCGAAATCAACAAAATAACTGTTGTCTATTATGAAACCGTAGCTGTCGCCGTATTTGCTAAAAATCCTAATGTTGGGCGGAAGGTGTGCCATTTTCTCTCTGCCGAAATAAATCATTTTTGCATAAGTAGGCCAAAATTCTGAAGCATTGTATGTTGGATGCCTACTTTCTGTAGGAAACATGCTCATGTAAGTATAAATTAACTTATAGTCTTCGGCATTGAGGTTATAACGGTCTTTTTTTGTGAAGGCATCCGGGAAAATAAGTTTCCGCATGAGCGTTTGCTGATCGGCAATTGAAAAGGCATTCTTATCGATAAAACGGAAAGGTTTATGCACCAGTTTTTCTTTGTTATCCATGTACCCTTTGCCAACTGACATCCGATTAAGCATTAAGGGATAGTCTTTCTGATCATATTCAGCTGGTTTAGTGTAAACTAATTTATCTCCGTTGTAAAAGTTTATCGGATTGGTATGTCTCGATGATTCGCCTGCGTCGCCTATGGCCAAGCGATTTAAAATGCGACTGTCTTTTAATCCATATTGCTCTAATTTTTTATTTATTTCTGCCCTGCCGATAAATTCATACAACCTATTAAAAGCATCGTTATCACTTGTAAGCAGTATTTTTTTGATGTATTGTGCAATACTCGGTTTGCCGTTTTCAACACTCGTATCTGTAAGAACTTTGGTTTGACCAAAAAAGGCGCTGTCTGTAATCATTTCACTGTGCATAGTAATGCCGGTTTTTTTGAGCGCATTTACTTTTTCTAATGCAAATATAACCGCTGCTAATTTTACCGTACTCGCTGGATAAAAGTAGTGGTGTGGATCTAAATGATACGCAAAACTTTTAAAATGAGGTCTATTTTGCGCATCTCTATTTATCTGAGTATATAAAAGTTGGACTTGCTTATGATCGGCAGTTTTTAAAATGGAATCGAAAAGTGCTGGCTTTGATTTCATTAGCATTGATAAAAATGTCGTGTCTATTTTTTGCGCCATGATAGAAGAACTCATAAAAAGGAAGATTAGAAACAAACTATTTTTCATTTCTGCTTTGTTTTGATTACTGGCTAAAATAGCAATTTTGGATAGCTATTCTATCGAATTTTTTTTGATTCTCTTGATTCACTTTTTTTTCCTACTTTTGCGTCGCTTTTGGTGTCTGAGCTTAAACTCAGACTTAAAAGGGAATGCAGTTTAATTCTGCAACTGTCCCGCAACTGTAAGCTCCAGAAGATTTTTCAATCTTTCGCCACTGTTTGCCTTTTGGCAGATGGGAAGGCCGAAAAATCCGGAGCAAGTCAGGAGACCTGCCATGGTATTATATTTCATAGCTTTCGTGGATTGAAGCTAGGAGTGAAGTAATTGCGATTTTCGTATTTTCATTTCTTTTATTAATCTGTTGGCTGTGGGGAAAACTCACAATCAGAATGACTTTAAAAATCGGTGTTAATTTAAACATCAAATACTTTTTAGTTTTTTTCTTCCTTTTTGGATTCGGAGTTCTTGTGCCAAAAAATGTGGTCGCCCAAACCGATTCTTTAAAAGGTAAACAACTAAAGGATGTCGAGATCAACCGATTTAAGAAAGCTAAAATAAATGAGTCTCCAGTTCCAGTTCAAATTTTGGATGGAGCAGCGCTTAATCGGTTAAATAGTCTTTCTGTTGCAGATGCATTGCGCTTTTTTTCTGGTGTACAACTTAAAGATTACGGCGGAATTGGCGGTTTAAAAACCATAAACGTTAGAAGTATGGGCAGCAACCATACTTCAGTTTTTTACGATGGCATTCAGCTTGGAAATGCTCAAAACGGCCAAGTAGATCTAGGTAAATATTCTTTGGATAATTTAGAAGAAGTTTCGATTTATGTAGGTCAAAAGCCAGATTTGTTAATT
The DNA here is from genome assembly GCF_054061655.1 of Pedobacter sp. UYEF25. Classification (NCBI taxonomy): domain Bacteria; kingdom Pseudomonadati; phylum Bacteroidota; class Sphingobacteriia; order Sphingobacteriales; family Sphingobacteriaceae; genus Pedobacter; species Pedobacter sp. UYEF25. The sequence continues at coordinate 5,872 of NZ_JBSSEL010000030.1, forward strand.
CCCGCAAGAGGTTACGCCTCAGCAAGTGCAATTTATTTAAAAACCGCTGAGCCAAAGTTTGTAAACGGAAAATCTTATCAAGCGAACGCATCGATAAAAACTGGTTCCTTTGGTCTGCTTAATCCAAGTGTAAACTATACACAACGAATTAACAAAAAACTAGCTGTCGGCTTTAATGCCGCTTACTTGGAGGCAAACGGCAAATATAAATTTAGGTATAAAGATTACGAATATGATACCACAGTAGTTAGAGACAACGGCGATGTAAAGTCGCTACGTGTGGAAGCAACGCTTTTTGGAACTTCAGCCGACAGTAGCAAATGGAACGTAAAGATATTTAACTATAATTCGGCTAGAGGCTTACCTGGCGCAATTGTTTCAAATAAATATTCATTTACCCAACGGCAATGGGATGACAACACATTTGTACAAGTTTCTTATCACAATAACCTCACACAAAAATACAATTTGTTGCTCAATGTAAAATACGCTTACAGCTTTTTACGCTATACCGATCCGGATATAAAAATTAATAGTGGTATTTTAGACAATCGTTACACCGAGCAAGAATACTATCTATCTGCTACAAATCTCTATAAACTATCGCCAATTTGGCAAATTTCTTTAGCAACCGATTTTAGCCTCCAAAAGCTAGAAGCGAGTCAATATAATTTTGCTTACCCAACCCGGCAAACTGGATTGATCGCGGTGGCGAGTTCCATAAAATTAAAAAAGGTCCAATTTCAAGGCAACCTGCTTACTACTTTGGTACACGACGACGTGAAGTTAGGGCTTGCTGCACCTGATAAGCAAGAGTTTAGCCCAGCGCTTTTGGCAAGTTTGCAACCGTTCAGCTCACCCGATTTTCGGATACGTTCTTTTTACAAATCTGTTTTTCGACTACCAACATTTAACGATCTATATTATTCGTTTGTTGGCAATTCAAATCTAAGGCCTGAATACACGCGTCAATACGACCTTGGTTTCACGTTTAACAAAGCACCTGTTCAAAAACGCTTAAGGTATTTTTCAATACAAGTCGATGCATATTTTAATCAAGTGAAAGATAAGATTGTTGCCATTCCAGGGAATAATTTAGCTCGGTGGAGCATTTTCAACATTGGCGAAGTAAGTATAAAAGGGATCGAAACAAACATCCAAACTATTTTTAACCTTGGAAAAGATTTGCAACTGACTGCAAGCATAAATTATACTTTTGAAAAAGCGATTGATATCAGTTCCACTGCCTACAACTACGGGGATCAGATTCCATACATTCCCGTAAATAGTGGAACAGCTAGATTATCTGTCGATTATAAGAAGATTACCTTCAATTATGGCTACATATATACCGGCGAGCGGTATAGCCAAAATGCAAATATCCCTGCAAACTATGTTAAACCTTGGTATACCCACGATTTAACGGTTGGAACGTATTTTAAGCTCAATTCGGCTAAGTTGGCGCTAAATGCTGAGGTAAATAATGTCTTTAATCAATATTATGATGTGATCCTCAATTATCCAATGCCGGGAAGGAATTATCGAATTACATTAAAATCAAACTTTTAAAAAATCTAAAAATCATGAAGAACAAATTACAAATTTCAATTGGCCTTATTTCCGCTGTATTCTTATTGGCATCCGTCTCTGCCTGTAGAAAAGAGCAGCCGAAAAAGGACGATGTCACCAACGGCTATGAAAATCCATCGAGCGCAATGAAAGGACTTTATGTGCTCAATGAAGGGAATTTCGGATCAAATAAAGCATCTTTGGATTTTTATGATTTTGCGTCTGGACTGTATACACGCAATATATTTAGCGTAGCAAATCCTACAGTAACTTTGGGGCTGGGTGATAGCGGCAATGACATAAAGATTTACGGCTCAAAGATGTATGTTGTAGTGAACGGGAGCAACAAAGTGGAAATATTAAACGCCAGTACGGCTAAGGAGGTAGGTAAATTAGACATTCACAACCCAAGGTTCGTCGCTTTTTATAAAAACTTTGCCTACATCACTTCTTACGATGGCTTTGTCGCTGTTATCGATACTACAAATACAGCCGTAATCAAAACAAAGATTAATGTTGCCAGCCAGCCAGAAGAAATGGCGGTAGTAGGCACAAAACTCTATGTTGCAAACTCGGGAGGTTTAAACGCTCCTAATTATGACCGTACGGTTTCTGTGATTGATTTGACCTCGAATATTGAAATAAAAAAAATAGACGTTGCTGTAAATCTTTTTCACTTAAAGGCAGATCAGTATGGGGACGTTTACGTTAATTCTCGCGGCGATTACGGAAATACGCCTTCGTCGATGTTTGTAATAGATACCAAAACAGATTTGGTAAAAAAAGATTTTAATATTCCTACTGATAATTTCTATATCGATGGAGACAATGCATTCATTTTTGCTAATGATTATGCTGCCAAGAAATCAAAATATATAAAAATAAATGTAAAAGACGAAACTTTACTCAGCAATAATTTTATTACTGATGGAACCGATAATGCTATCGTATTGCCGTTTGGGATTGTTACAGATCCTTCTACAGGAGACATTTATATTTCAGATGCCGGAGACTATAAAAGCCCGGGCAAACTTTATGCTTTTGATAAAACAGGTAAAAGCAAATTTAAAATTCCACTTACTACGGGCGATATTCCGGGGCACTTTGTTTTTTTATCCAAATAACTCCTCATATTAAATAGAACATAAAATAGAAATAATGAAGAAAATAATTATCCTGTTGCTTATAAGTGGTGTCTTTATTGTTGGCTGTAAAAAAGACCGTGGATATTTGCCTCCTCAAGTAAGCTTATCAAACCAAGCGGATTCAGTTATTGTAAAATTAAATGTCGCGCAAAAGTTCAACATCAACGTAAAGGATGATAAAGACCTAACCCAGGAATGGCTACTTGATGGAACAAAAGTGGGTTCGGGAAACGGTTACAATTTTACTGCTGTAAACGCTGGTTTCTATACTTTGGTTTACAAAGCAACCAATGCTGGAGGTGTGTTTACGCATACCTATATTATTGTCGTAAATGTGCCCGTAATTGCCATAACATCAGCAAGTCGCAAATACATCAGTAAAATATTTGATTATTTACCTGCACCTGGCCAATTGATTAACGAAAGTTCTGGTAGCCCAGACCAAGCACAAAAACTTATCGGCGGCACATCTAATATAATTTCTTTAGGTGGTTTTGGCGGCTATCTTATTTTCGGCTTTGATCATTCTGTGGTAAATAACAACGGCAGCGATCTTGCTATTTATGGCAATCCATACGGGCCGCCTTACGATTTTTCTGAACCAGGTGTGGTGATGGTTAGTCAAGATGCAAATGGAAACGGCCTAGCAGATGACGAATGGTATGAATTGGCAGGCAGTGAATACGCAAAAGTAACCACCATTAAAAATTATGAAATTACTTATAGCAATCCAAAGGCTTTTGCCGATGTGCCATGGACAGACAACTTAGGTAAGAGCGGGGTTGTAAAAGTGAACAGTTACCACAAGCATAATTTCTATCCGGAGTTTGCAAAAAATAAAGAATCAATCACTTTAAAGGGAACATTATTGAATTCAACCGTATCGAACAATGGATTTGTAACAAGTAAACCATTTGATTTTGGCTATGCAGATAGCTACTCTCCGGGCGACGATTATAAAACAAACGGATACAATTCATTCGACATTTCTTGGGCAGTGAATGGCAGTGGCAAAAAAGTAGCGTTAAAAACCATAGATTTTGTGAAAGTATATACCGGGCAGAATGCAGATGCAGGCTTTTTAGGAGAAATATCAACGGAAGTAAGGGGAGCGGTAGATTTGGGAATCAAGTAAATTTATTTCGGCTTTATATCCCACAATAAAAAACTTAACTTTGTGCCTTTAACAAAAAAGATAAACATGTCAAACTTAAAAATGAATCCACGTAGCGCAGTATTGTTGTTGATTATCTTAGCAGTAACCGCTTTTAGATTGTTGGTTACTTTTAATACAGATGAGCTTAAATTCGCTAATTTTTCTTCAATCGGCGCGGTGGCGATTTTTGGCGGGTGCTATTTTAAAAAGAATGTGAAGGCTTTTGCTTTTCCTTTGTTGAGTTTATTTCTAAGTGATTTTATTTTGTCATCCACTATTTTTAGCCAATACAGCAATGGGTTTTTATATGAGGGTTGGTATTGGGTGTATATTGCCTTTGCCTTAATGGTTTTGGTAGGGAGAGTGATGCTTAAAAGGGTTAACGTGCTTAATTTCCTTGGTTCTGCATTGGTGGTTACATTTATTCATTGGATCATAACCGATTTTGGCGTTTGGTATCACAACCCAATGTTTACACAAAATTTTGCAGGCTTTTGGCATGCGTTGGTACTCGCTATTCCTTTTGAAAGTCGATTTATCGCAGGAACATTGATTTATGGTGCCATTATTTGTGGTGCTTTTGAGCTTTTGAAATTAAGATATACCGTATTAAAACTTCAGCCACAACGCATCTAGCATTGCGGTAAATATTTTGTAATCCTCCTTTAGCATCGCTTTAGGGGGATTTTTTTTATCTTTAGCCATGAAGAAACTTGTGGTTTTTACGGGAGCTGGCATAAGTGCGGAGAGCGGATTAAAAACTTTTAGAGATGCCGACGGACTTTGGGAAGGGTATAACATAGAGGATGTTGCAACGCCAGAAGCTTGGAAAAGAGATCCAAAGCTGGTTCAGCAGTTTTACAATGAGCGTCGTGAACAGATTTTAAATGCAGCCCCAAATGAAGCGCATAAAATAGTCGCTTCGCTTGATGAATTTTTTGATTTAACCATTATCACCCAAAATATAGATGACCTACACGAACGCGCCGGCTCTAAAAACGTGGTTCATTTGCATGGGATAATTACCAGAAGTCAATCAAGTGCCGACCCGAAATTAACTTATCCGATTGTTGGGAGCAAAATAGAAATGGGCGCTTTGTGCGAACTTGGTTCGCAACTTCGGCCTCATGTAGTTTGGTTTGGTGAAGAAGTGCCTATGATAGAAAAAGCCTCTGTTCTTTGTAGTCAAGCTGATATATTTATCCTCGTTGGAAGTTCTCTTGCCGTTTATCCTGCTGCAGGCTTATTAGAGTTTGTGCCATCCGACGCTGTAAAGTACATTATCGATCCAAAAATACCGAGTATTAGTGCTTATCAACACGTAGTAAAGGTTGAAGAAAAAGCTGTCGCTGGCATCGCGAGCGTAAAAAAATTGTTGTTGCATGGATTATAAAAAACGCTGTGTGTTTAACTGGAGCGGTGGCAAGGACAGTACGTTAGCGCTCCATCATATTTTGCAGGATAACACGTTCGAAGTAAAGTATCTGCTCACTACAATTTCTGCGGAGTACAATAGAGTCTCTATGCATGGGCTGCGTATTTCTCTGCTTAGAAAACAGGCCGAAAGCATCGGTATTAAGCTTTATGAAATCTACCTGCCAGAAAACACAAGTATGGAAAGCTATGATGCGTTGATGGACCATCATTTGGGAAAATTGAAAAATGAGGGGATAACGCATGCTATTTTCGGAGATATTTTTTTAGAAGACTTGAAACGTTATCGCGAAGAAAAAAATGCGTCAATAGGGCTGAAGACTATTTTCCCGATTTGGGGTCGTGATACTAAAAATGTCATCAGCGAGTTTTTAGCACTTAACTATCAAACAATCATTATTTGTGCACAGCAAAATTTGGCGGCTTACTGTGGTAAAGTTATAGAGGCAGATTTAATTAGATCTCTGCCCTCAGAAATAGACGTTTGTGGCGAAAATGGCGAATTTCATACCTTCGTTTTTGCTGGGCCAATCTTTAAACGAAAGATAGATTTTCGAATGGGTGAAATGATAAATAAAACTTACAGTGTTGCTTCAACCGAGCAAATTGGGGGTGATAAAACGCAAGTTATCACAAGTGAAGTTGGCTATTGGTTTAGGGATTTAATAGAAAAATAAATGTAGTCTCATTTTTTGGCATCATTTTCTCATAGGATTGATTAAACAGATTAGGTTATTAATAACAGAATTATGAAAAAGTTATTCGCAGTAGTTGCATTAAGCTCGGTTATGTTTGCTTGTAACAACAAGCAAAAACAAGATGAGGCAAATCGACAACAAGTTTTGCAAAAGCAGGAGCAAGTAAAAGCCATAAAAGACAGTATTCGTTTAGACAGTTTTGCCAAAGCCGAGGCGGTAAAAAAAGAGAAAGCTAAAAAAGATGTTGAGGTTGCTGCTGCTTATAATGCAGGAAAGCATTCGACGAGTAGAAGTTATGCTTCTGGAAGTAGTACCAGTTCTTCTAGCTACGGAGGAACACAGCCTACAGCTAAAAAACAAGGTTGGAGTGATGCCGCTAAAGGAACGGTAATTGGGGGTGCTGCCGGTGCAGTTGGTGGTGCTTTGATTGATAAGAAACATGGACGAGGAGCGATTATTGGTGGGGTAATTGGTGCCGGATCCGGATATTTAATTGGTCGCGGTAAAGATAAAAAATCAGGAAGAGCCCAATAATACTATACAAATTTTTACAAAAGCGGCGAACTTGTGGTTTGCCGCTTTTTTTTAACTTAAAATTAAATTTTTGAGCGATGTTTTTCCTAAGTTCAGATGCGTCTGACGTAATCAGCTGGTTCTAAAAAATGAAAGAGCCAAAACGAAAAAAAAGGTCTTTCGACCTTTCTTCGTAATCAAAATTAAAATAAACCTGTAAACCATTAAAATCCTTCAGCAATGCTGGCAATTGCTTTCGATTGCGAAACAGTATCGTCATTTGCTAAATGTGCTTCATTTCCTGTATAAGCTATGAAAGTATCTTTATCTAGCAATAAGTCTCTATGTTTTATTAGATTAGTCAACTTAATAGTGCCGATTACATACTTGAAGTTTTTGGCAGCATAGCGCTCGCTTATTTCTTCAAACTCTAGCCTTTCCACCAAATCATCGTCTGCATATCTGAGGTAAACTTCCAAAAGACACTCATCTGAATGTTCTACAATATGCCCTGAGTTAAACTTTTTATATTCATACCGGTAGTCGTAGCGAAGTGCAACAATATCTGAAAGCACAGCAGCGCCTGTTGGATGGCCACCTGCGCCTTTACCGAAAAAAAACTGTTTGTCAGCGAAAGCGGCTTGAACGGTAACTGCATTGTATTCATTTTCTACATTGTACAGAAAATCTTCTTTATTTACCAATTTAGGCAATACATAAGTTACAATTTTTCCAGCACCAACTTTAATCGCGGTTGGAACAAGTTTTATTTTTAGATTTTTCTCTTTGGCGTAATTTACATCCCTTTGAGAGAGATTTTGGATGCCTACATTTAAAATATTTTCTGGTGATACGAACAATCCATAGGCATGGGCAGCTGCGATCGCCAATTTATATTTTGGATCATATCCGCCAACATCTAAGATCGGATCAGTTTCTGCAAATCCCAAATCTTGCGCCTTTTTAAGGGCATCTTCATAAGGTTGATTTTCGTTAAAAACCTTGGTTAAAATGTAATTCGACGATCCATTGAAAATTCCACTTATGGCACTAAAAAGTTCGTTGTCATAGTATTCTTCTAAATTTCTGATAATCGGAATACTGCCGCAAACAGCTCCCTCATACAATAAAGATGTATTGTGTTCCCGTTGGATGGCCACGAGTTCTTTTAAGTGCGTGGCAATCATTTTCTTGTTTGCCGAAACTACGTTTTTCCCAGATTTTAATGCCGTTGTAACGATGGTATATGCCGCATCTGCATCGTTTATCAACTCTACAATAGTATTAATTTCTCCATTTTCTAAAATTTCTGCATGGTCGGTGGTAAATAACTCTTTTTCTAATGTCCGTTGCTTGTTTGGATCTTTTATAACAATTTTAACGATTTCTAGGTTGAGTTGTTGACTTTGTATAATATCTAATAATCCTTGGCCAACAACGCCAAAGCCAAACAACCCTATTTTTAATTTCTTACTCATTTATACTTACTTTGTGTTAATCAATTTTCATTTAATGTGTAGATTTAGCCTATTCGACATTAGATTTTATTCCAGAAATCAATGTTTCCTCTGTTTGTAATAGGCTTCACTTTCTAACTGGTAAAGTCTAACTTTCCATTTCAGCCAGTATGTTTCAGTTTAATCACATTTTTATGTTTAGTCTCTTTTAAAAAATTGCTGATCACTTTGGTTAATTTATCTGTTTCTATCAAAAAACCATCATGGCCGAAGTTGGACTTGATAATTGAGAGTGATGCGTCTGGAATATGGTCTGCTAAAAATTGCTGCTCACACAGAGGAAATAGTAGGTCGTTTTCTATAGCCACCACGAGTGTATTTACCTCAACACGCTTCAATGCGTCAATAACGCTCTTTCGGTTTCTACCTACATTATGACTGTCCATTGCTTTAGTCAAAAAATAGTAACTATACGCGTTGTATCTTTTTATCAGCTTTTCTCCTTGATAATTTTGATAGGAAGCTGCCCTAAATTGATCTACTTTATCGCCATCACTCTCCACCTGCGTGTTTCCATAGGCGCTAAAAGTTCTATAACTGAGCAACGCAATACTTCTTGCTGCTTTTAATCCTTTCAATCCTCCGTCAGGTTGACTTGCGTAAAATGTACGGTCGGCAGCAATGGCCAACCGTTGACTTTCATTAAACGCAATTCCCCAAGGAGAATGCACTGCATTTGTTGCAAGTAAAATTAAGTTTTCGATGGCATCGGGTTTAGAAATGCTCCACTCTAAGGCCTGTTGTCCACCCAGCGATCCACCGATTAATACTTCAATTTTAGTAATTCCTAAGTGATTGGCAAGCAATTGATGTGCCGCTACCATGTCTCTAATTGTGAAACTAGGAAAAGAAAGGTAGTAGGGTAGGCCGGTTATTGGGTTCTGACTCAACGGATTTGTACTTCCATAATGGGACCCCAACACATTTGCGCAAATGATAAAGTGATCATTAGAATTAAAAAGATTATGCGCTCCAAATAATCCGGGCCACCAGTCAAACACGTCGGCATTTGCTGTTAAGGCATGGCAAACCCAAATTACATTATTTTTTTCTTTATTTAGCTTGCCAAATGTTTGATAAGCGACTTCAAGGTTTTTTATGGTCTGGCCGCTTTCTAATCTGAAATCAGATTTATGCTGATAAAAAGAAACCTCTTTTATTTTCTGCTCGGACATATATTCGAGTTAAATTTTTATAAACAACCTTACTTTATTGCAGCAAAAGCCTGTTCAAAATCAGCCTTAATGTCGTCTATATGCTCAATTCCTACAGAGACGCGTAACGAATTCGGTTTTACTCCGGCTGCCAATTGTGCTTCATCGCTAAGTTGCTGATGAGTTGTAGCCGATGGCTGTATGATTAATGTCTTGGTATCACCCACATTTGCCAAGTGTGAAGTAAGTTTAAGATTGTCTATAAACTTAGTTGCGTTTTCTTTGGTACCATTCAACTCAAAAGACAACACCGCTCCAAATCCATTTTTTAAGTATTTTTTTGCCAGTTTATTGTATTTGCTGCTTTCTAAACCGGGATAATCGACTCCTTTGACCTGTGGATGATTTTCCAACCACGTAGCCAATTCCAAGGTATTGTCTACATGGCGCTGTACTCTGAGTGATAAAGTTTCTACACCTTGAAGTAACTGCCAGGAATTAAAAGGAGAAATGGCTGGGCCAAAATCTCTCAATCCTTCAACACGTGCGCGTATGATAAACTGAATGTTTCCAAACTGGCTATCTACACCAAATGCGTCACTAAAAACAAGACCATGGTACCCTTCTGACGGTTCAGAAAACTGTTTAAATTTTCCATTTCCCCAATTGTAATTTCCGCCATCAACAATTACGCCACCGATGCTCGTTCCATGACCGCCAATCCATTTGGTTGCAGCTTCTACAACGATGTTGGCACCATGTTCTAAAGGTTTAAAAAGATATCCTGCGGCGCCAAAAGTGTTGTCTACAATGAATGGGAGGTCGTGTTTTTTTGCGATTGCAGCAATTTTTTCAAAGTCTACTATACTGAATGAAGGATTTCCAATGGTTTCTACATAAATTGCTTTGGTTGTTTCGTTGATCTTTGCCTCAAAATCTTCTGGCTTATCAGGATCTGCAAAATCTACTTGTATCCCTAGGCGTTTAAAAGCGATTTTAAATTGATTGTAAGAGCCGCCATACAAATGAGAAGAGGATACAAAGCTATCTCCACTTTCTAAAATATTGTTCAATGCAATAAACTGAGCTGCAAGACCAGAGGCCGTGGCCAATCCAGCTACACCGCCTTCTAAAGCTGCTATTCTTTTTTCAAAAACATCAGTCGTCGGATTCATCAAACGGGTATAAATATTGCCAAACTCTTTTAGCGCAAATAAATTTGCGCCGTGTTCTGCACTTTTAAAAACAAAAGAGGTTGTTTGATATAATGGAACGGCTCTAGCACCGGTAACTGGATCTGCTTCTTGGCCTGCGTGTACTTGTAGCGTTTCGAATTTATATGACATGTTGTATCTGTTTTGCTTGTATGAATTGTTAATTATTTTTTGTTGAATTATTTCGTGTATGCGTACCTGTAAAAAGGCCTTCCAACTGGATTAGTTTACCAAAAAAGAAGATTTTTTTGTTTAAGCAGTGCAACAGCACATAAAAGGCACCCTATTGCAGAGACCAAAGAACGCAAACAGTTTCTGCGAGATGGTAAAGCCGTAAGTAAATGTTAGATCGCTTTGCGAAAAATAAATTTTATCGTCCATTAGTTGTCATTTATATTTCCAAATAACTTGTGTTACCCGGTCAGGAATTGGCACCTTCTCTTTTTTGAGGGTTGCCAGCGAGTCTAAGAGCCTGTCTCTCGTCGCTTCTTTATAAACCAACCCTTCTAAAAAAAAAGTTGATTTTTATTTGATGATTACCAAATAATATTTCAAAAGTGGGTAAAAAATATTAAACAACAAAATTTAATTTCGATTTTAATAAGATCACTAGTAAAGTGGCGGTAAAAGTTAGTTAGTGGGAGCTTCCATTTTAATTTTACCTTCAAATCATTATCTTTAGCGCGATAAAAATTTGAATTATGAAAAACGCAAAATTTATTTTTGCATCGTCTTTATTGATGTTATTTTTCTCTTTCCAAGCGTCTGCACAGTTTGGGGGCTTGAAAGATAAATTGTTGAAAGTTGGTGCGGCCAAAGGCGCAAAAATGCTAGGTGTAGATAATCTACTAAAGCAGCCCGCAGCCATTTCTACCAATTTTAATGATGTTGATAGAACTGGTGAACAATTGCCTGATTTCTTTAAAAACGTCAACACTCAACCGCTATATTTGTTACCTAAAGCACCAGATGGCGGCTTTTATCTTTGTGAAGGTTTTTACGAAATGACGAATAAAAGTTATTGTCTCCATGCTGGCACCTATGGCCCGTCTGCAGGAGACGGCTACATGTTTGCGCCACTGCTTGGGCCGAAAAATGAAATTGTTACCATTATTCTAAAGAGCGCAGAAAAACACCCTGAAGTTCAACAACATGACATTCAGGCACTGCTCTGGGCTATTATAGCAAGGACAAAATTTAGTGATTACTCGGGCACGATTAAGGTAACCGCGCTAAAGTTATTAACCACAAAACAACTTACCATGTTAGAAGGTGGTGCGTTGGGTATTTTGCCTTTTGATTTGATGCAAAAAGCAAAGGATCAGCTCCCACAGGGTTTGCAAACTGTTTTTGAGGCAGAAAATAGCATTCGGCAGCTCGTAGCTTCTGGCAATTACACTTACGCAGAGATGGAAAAATATGCCATTCTTGCTGGCATGGCTCCAATTAGAGCAGACGTACCGAGCGGCATTTGGAGTAAACATCCAGATGGTTACTATGTAAGATACATTCCGTCTGGCTATTCGATAACTAAGGTTCAGATCTACGTGCCCAAAGCGCTTCTGTTAGATGGAAAAAAACTTATTTATGATGCCACAAATGACATCGCGTGCCCCGCAAATACCGGCGCACAACGTTTGGTCCAAACCAATGAACCCATTAATCCTGATTACAACCTTAAACTTATTACGATTTGTTATCCGGAAAAGTGATCGGAAATTGGCAAACAAAATAAAACTGGTTTAATTATGAGATTAGTGTAAGCTTCGTAAATTTATATTTTGGCTGGTTTGACACGCGTGCTGCTCTAGTCATTTGTTAAGAAAAAATGGCCCAATAAAGCGATGGCAATAATGTCTTTAGCGGGAATACGTGCCCAAAAGCTATTTAAATTGGATCCAAAAATCAAATTCAAAAAATTGCTGTTTGAGAAGAGTGCTATTCCTTTAATCTGATAGCGCTTGCTCTAAATCAGCTATCAAATCATCTATGTGCTCTAAACCAACGGAAACACGAATAAGATTCTTTGGCGTTTTGCTTTCTGGACCTTCAATAGAATAACGATGCTCAATTAAACTTTCTACTCCGCCAAGACTCGTTGCTTGTGCAAATAACTTTACTTTGTTAATCATTTTATTTGCAGATCTCTCGCCGCCTGCAACCAAGAAAGACAGCATACCTCCAAAATCTTTCATCTGTTTGGCAGCAACATCATGTTGCGGATGCGTTTCCAAACCAGGATAAAAAACAGCTTCGACATTTGGATGATTGTTTAAATAATCGGCTATTTTCCGACCATTTTCGCAGTGGCCTCTCATTCTGTAAACCAAGGTTTTTAGACTTCTGCAAAGCAAATAACAATCAAAAGGCGAAGGAACTGCGCCACCTGTTTGTTGCACATTCTTGATGGCACCCCAAAGCTCATCTATCTTTGCAGTAACAAGAATTCCACCAAGTACATCGCTGTGTCCACCTAGATACTTTGTACTGGAATGCATTACTATATCTGCGCCCAGCAAGATTGGATTTTGTAAAACTGGCGAAGCGAACGTGCTGTCGCAAACCGTAGTAATCCCCGCCTTTTTTGCGATTTCTGAGATGCCAACAATATCGGTTATCTTTAGCAGCGGGTTAGATGGTGTTTCCATCCAAATAATTTTGGTGTTTGCTTTTATTGATTGTTGTACCAGTTTTAAATCGGTTTGATCTACAAAATCAAACTCGAGAATTCCTCTAAAAATAGTAAGCAGTTGCTTTTTAAAGCCCCAATACATATCGTCGGGAGCAATAATGTGGCTGTTGGGTTTAAGCGCCTGAAAAAGTGCCATGCCGGCAGTATTGCCTGAAGAAAAAGCAGCCGCCTCAGCGCCAAATTCTAATTTTGCCAAGGTGTTTTCTAAAGCAGATCGGTTTGGATTGCTTACCCTACTATACATGTACCCTCCGGGATAATTTCCGTTTTCATCTCTATAGAAGGTAGTCGAAAGACTTATTGGCGGAGTTACGTCGCCCGTGGCAGCATGTACAATATTGGAGGCATGTATGGCTAGTGTTTCTGGTTTCATATTGTAATGGAGACTTATATGTATCGAATGCGCAATTTAATGAATTGAAATATATTTTAACCATTGAAAGGTTTTTGGCAGGATTTATGTATTTGGATTGACAAACATAAATTTAAAAAAAATGAAAAAATTATTCTTAGCCCTTACAGTGGCATGTACGGTTTTGTTGATTTTGCCAAGTTGCAATACCGCAAAGCGTGTAACCGCAGGTATTAGTGGAAGTAGAGGGACGGCTGTGCGGAACTGGGTGGTTAGTAATATAGCGTTAGAAGGATTACCGGATCAAGCGGTACAAGGGTTATTTGGCGAAAAGAATTATAAATGTTTTGAAGGAAGTACTTGGAATTTAACAAATAGTGGTAATGGAACCTATTCTTTACCTGCCTCTAGCGAGTGCGGTGCCGTTACCCAAAGCATCTTTTGGTCGGTTGCGACAAAGGACGAGACGTTCCAGTTTAAGAAAATTTACGAAGGTGATAAGGCGAAAAATGTTACCGAAGGATATCGCTTAATTTTATCATCATTATCTAGCGAACAGATGGTATTAAAGTCGCCGATAGAATTTGGCGGGAAAACTGCAAATATTATTTTAACGTTTACGCCTGCTGCTCGGTAAATTTTAATTTATTGCTCCAAATTTTGATTAGAACTTAAATTTTTAAGGAAGCATCCCCATTCGGTTGCTTCTTTTTTTTGAGGCATGTGCAATTCAATGACGCTAAATTTTTGCTGTGCATCAATTTTTTTGCAAACAAATCACTCTTAAAGGTGTCCTATTCGTAAGTAGAACAAAAAACAAAAAATCATGATGAAATACAATATGTTGGGCAATACTGGGCTTAAAGTCTCAGAATTATGTTTGGGTACCATGACCTTTGGCGGTGGCGAAGGAATGTGGAAAGCAATTGGCCAATTAAAACAAAAAGAAGTTAATGAGTTGATGAAAATCTCTGTAGATGGCGGGATTAATTTTATTGATACCGCAAATGTTTATAGCGAAGGAATTAGTGAAGAAATGACCGGCAAAGCCATTAGAGATTTAGGTTTGAATCGGGACGAGCTTGTTATTGCCACTAAAGTTCGTGGAAAAATGGGAGAGGGACCAAACCAAAGCGGATTAACCCGTAAACATATTTTACATCAAGCAGAAGAGAGTTTAAAAAGGCTAAATGTAGATTACATTGATTTATATCAAATTCATGGTTTTGATGCATTAACGCCTTGGGAAGAAACGCTATCTGCATTGGACATTTTGGTAAAGCATGGTAAGGTGCGCTATATTGGCTGTAGCAATTTGGCTGCTTGGCAGTTGATGAAAGCACTAAGCGTTTCTGAAAGAGAAAAATTTGAGAAATTTGTGTCGCTTCAAGCTTATTATACCATAGCCGGTAGAGATTTAGAAAGAGAGTTGGTTCCATTGTTGCAGGACCAAAAAATGGGTTTGATGGTTTGGAGTCCCTTGGCTGGTGGGTTATTAAGTGGAAAATACGATAGAGGTGGAAAATCCGACGGCGGTAGACGTGCGAATTTCGATTTCCCACCTGTAAATAAAGACAAGGCTTTTGATATTTTAGATATTTTATCGCCAATGGCTGAAGAGAAAAATACCTCTGTTGCAGAACTTTCTCTAGCTTGGCTACTCCATCAAAAAGCAGTAAGTAGCGTAATCATCGGAGCGAAGAAAACGAGCCAGTTGAAAGACAACCTTAAATCTGTAGACGTAACGTTTACCGAGGACGAATTAAAAAAACTTGACGAAGTAAGCAGATTGTCGGCAGAATATCCAGGCTGGATGTTAGAAAGACAAGGCGGGGATAGAAGAGCCTAAAATCTTTAACATTTATTGAGATATTTATTTCTTAAAGAAATTTTGCGTGAGGGATACTCGCGAAAAAACCCACAGCGAGATACGATTTAGGGTTTGCAAAAAAGGGCGTGGGTCTGTTTAGTCCACGCCTTTTTGTTTTTGTAGGTTAGGTAGATGAAGGCAGTTCTAAGTTTTTCTGGAGCGGAAAATTAAATGAGCAGGTAAGAATTAGACAGCGAAGTAAATTGATTTAGAAACAGAAAATTACTAGAATTACCGTTAGGTGCATACCAGTCTTTAATACTTAAAAATTTCATTTTTTGATAGGTTTGATGGCAAAGCAATAGCATTTTGTACTATATAGATTACCGAAAGCTATTTAGTATATTGCTTCACAAACTATGAAAATTAAACTGCTATTTTTATTTACACTAGCGTGGACCAGTTTTGTAAACGCACAAAATCCGATAAGAGATACATCTATAATTATCAAATCTAAACAAGGTAATATTGCGGGAACACTTGTTCTTAACCAACAAGTAGAAAAACCTAAGTTGGTGATCCTTGTAAGTTCAGTAGTAGGAAATAATCGAGACATATCAGGCCATAACGGGCAATTTGTCAATTTTCCGGCGTTGGCAAACCATTTAGCTAAATGTGGAATTTCAACATTTAGATTCGACAATAGAGGCGTTGGTGAATCTAGTGGCGACAACAAAAGCGCGACACTCTTTACACATGCAGATGATGTGGAAACCATATATCGTTATTTTAGAAAAAACAAAAAGTTTAAGGGTTACACAATAGGAATATTGGGACATAGTGAAGGAGGTGCATCTGCAGAAATAGTGGCTTCAAGGAACAAATCTGTTTCTTTTTTACTACTTCTGTCAACTCAAGGATTGGGAGGATGGAATTTTTATAACTACCAATTAAGCAAGTACTATGAAAATCTAGGAGTGAGTTTAAACCTAGCGCAAATGGCTGACTCTTTATATATACAAAATGCATCTATTCAGAAGAGTTTATTTGACACCTTAGCTAAATACACAGATTATAATAAAATAAGACTTGGTTTAAAATTATACACAAATATAAAAAGTGACAGTATAGGTTCATTCCAAAAGGATGAAATGGATAAACTTTATAATGAGTGGCAAAAATCACAGCAGATCGCGCTCAGAAAATTTGATCCATACCTGTATCTGTCGAAAATAAAATGTCTAATTCTTGCATTAAACGGCAATAAAGATGACTCTGTAGATGCAGTACCGAATTTAGAAAACATAAAGAAAATTTTGCAACAAAGTGGTAATGATCACGTGGAAACAATTGTTTTAGCGAATGTCAATCATTACTACCACACATTAAAAGAAGCACCCGTTTGGAATTTGGCCGACAAATCTGAAACCTTTTCTCAAATTGCGCTAAACGAAATCTGTAAATGGATCAACGAGATTAATGTCGAATAACTTATAAATGCTGCTCGATAAAATTAATGTGCTGGAGGAAGTAGAGACGGATATGATGGGCTTTAATTCGGCCTGATTTCAATTGAAAAACAATTTTATAGATAAGTCAAATTATATGCTAAGTTTGATGTCAGAATTACAGGAATGATGCGGTAGAAAACCTTGGAATCTTCAAGATTTATTAAAGAATTTGTTTTCTAGAGATAAGTTTTGCGTGAGGGATAGCAGCGAAAAACCCATAGTGAGGCACGAGCGCGGATTTGCAGCGAATTGCCCGACCCTTGCGCAGCTTGGGGCACGCCCTAAAACCCTTAGGCTCGAATGCATTATCACCTTAAAAACCCTTAGAGCCTACACCTAACACTCAACAACCCGTCCACTAACAAACATTCCCTAAAATAGCCTAACCCCAAATATCAACCTTTAATTGCGAAAGCTTAAGTCCTAATTCTTAAAAACTTCTTATTTCATAAACCTGCCTGCTAACGTTTAGTTACAACAAAATGATGTTATTAAACTTCGCAGAACGTATTTTTGTATAAATTAAAAGGAATGAATACAGCTAAGGATGTTGAAGAGTTAGTTTCGGGATTAAACGTTTCTCCAGAATTGTCTTCAATAGCAAATAAAGTGTTAAACAATACCCGCATAAGTTTCGACGATGGCGTATACCTTTTCGAACATGCAGAACTTGGATTTCTAGGGGTGTTGGCCAATTATATTCGTGAAAAGAAACATGGTGATTTAACGTATTTTAATAGAAACTTCCATTTAGAGCCTACCAATCTGTGTGTTTACGATTGTAAGTTTTGTTCTTATTCGCGGTTAATAAAGCAAAAAGACGAAGGTTGGGAACTCACGATGGAGGAGATGCTCGACGTGGTTAAAAAATACGACGAGGAGCCGGTTACAGAAGTTCATATTGTTGGAGGCGTATTGCCACAGTATGATGTAGCTTTTTATTCAGCACTTTTTTCCGCAATTAAAAAACATCGGCCTGCGCTGCATGTCAAAGCCTTGACTCCGGTAGAATATCATTATATATTTAAAAAAGCAAAAATAGATTATGCCACTGGCATGAAATTAATGAAGGAAGCTGGCTTAGAGTCGATGCCTGGTGGAGGAGCAGAAATTTTTCATCCAGAAGTTAGGCAGCAGATTGCTAAAGATAAGTGTACCGGTGAACAGTGGCTTGACATTCATAGCGCGTGGCATAGATTGGGCATGAGAAGTAATGCTACTATGCTTTATGGCCATATTGAGAAATTTTGGCACCGAGTAGATCATATGGAAAAGCTGAGAATTTTACAGGATGAAACTGGAGGGTTCCAAACTTTTATTCCGCTAAAATTTAGAAATCAAAACAATCAAATGTCTAATGTTGCAGAGTCGTCTGTAATCGAGGATTTGAGGAATTTTGCGATTTCTAGAATTTACCTCGACAATTTTGACCACATTAAAGCCTATTGGGCAATGATTAGCAGAGAAACCGCTCAGCTTTCCTTGAATTTTGGTGTTGATGACATCGACGGAACACTGGATGATACGACCAAAATTTATTCTATGGCAGGAGCTGAAGAGCAAACTCCAGCAATGAGTACCCAACAATTGGTAGAATTGATACGCAACGTGGGTAGAAAACCAATTGAGCGCGACACTTTATATCATGTTGTAACTGATTATAGCGATGTGATTTTTGAGGATGAAAAAAAACCAAATTATTACAAACTACCAGATGTAAGCAGCGTTTAGGTGATGGGGTTTAGCGCCTATTATAGATCTAGGTATTCGGTTAGAACTTTTTATTAATGAAAGAAATTTATATTATACGCCACGGCGAAACAAATTTTAACAAGGAGGGAATCGTCCAAGGTAAAGGCATTGATGCTGATTTAAACGACACCGGTGAAAAACAAGCAGAAGCTTTTTGGAAATACTATAAAGACATTCCATTTGATAAGGTATATATCTCTACCTTAAAACGTACCAGGCAAACAGTTGATAGGTTTATCAAATCGGGAATCGATTGGGAAAAACTTTCGGGTTTAGATGAGCTGGATTGGGGAATTTGGGAAGGCAGAGCTAAAAATGAGGAACTCATTAAAGCCTTCAGAACGATGTTGCAAAGTTGGGAAAACGGCAATTACAGCAACCATTTTGAGGATGGAGAAAGCGTACAAGACGTTTTTGAACGCTTAGAAAAACCGAAAGAGTTATTAGAAATTCGTGAGGATGAAAAAAAAGTATTAGTGTGCATGCACGGCCGATCTATGCGTGTATTTCTTTGCTTACTTACCGGAACGCCTCTATCGAAAATGAAAGATTATCCTCATCAAAACACAGTTTTGTATAGGTTAGCTTATCAAGACGAAAAATTTATCATTAAAGATTTTAACGACACTAGACACCTGGATTCGCTAAAGTAGCGCTGCAAAATTGTCCGAGTAAAAAAAAAATAGAACTATTTTGGAAAAAATTAAGATTTCAGCGGTCGCATACACCAATACAAAACCGTTTATTTACGGCTTGGAACATAGTCAAATTATCGATAAGATTGATTTAGCGTTGGACATTCCGTCAGATTGCGCAGAGAAGTTAATCGCCGGAACAGTGGACATAGGTCTAATCCCTGTTGCCGCCATACCGATGGTGCCAAATGCCAATTTGGTGGCCCAATATTGCATCGGTAGCGATGGCGCTGTAAACTCAGTCTTTATATTTAGCAACAAACCGATTTATAGCATTCGTACGTTGAGGTTAGACCCACAGTCTAAAACTTCCAACAACCTTGCGAAAGTATTGTTGAGGTTTCATTGGAATAAGGAAGTTACCTTTTTAACGGATGAAGTTATAGAAGCAGATGCCCTGGTGCTTATTGGTGATAGGACTTTCAATGCCAAAAAAGATTTTGAATACGCATATGATCTTGGCGAAGAATGGAAAAATTTAACTGGGCTGCCTTTTATGTATGCTGCGTGGGTGGCAAATAAAGAAATTGATGAAGGTTTTAAATCAGAATTTAACAAGGCGCTGCAGTTTGGCTTAGACAATAGATTGAACCTCTTGAATGAACTTCCGCAAAACCCGTCATTCAATATTTCTGACTATCTGATGAATAAACTTCAATTTGATGTTACTGAGGATAGATTAAGCGCATTAAGATTATTTCTTAAGTATATTGAAAAATTGGAAACGAGTTTAGTCTAGCGTTTTCCGTTCGCCGTTTTGGGCATCATCGGCTTTTAAACTCTCGGCGGCTTTATAACTGCAAAGGAAAATCTTTGGGCATAAAAAAACCCAGGAATTAACGCCCAGGCTTAATATATTTATTCTCAATGGTAAATTAGTGTTCTTTTAATTTACCAATCATGGTGGTGAGCGCGTTTTTCAATTTGCTTACTGCACCATTTAAGGCTTGATCGTAACTATTTCCAAAATCTGTAGTAGCCATTGGTGGTTTTCCCTCGACACGACATTCGATCATACATTTTTTATCTTCTTGGCCGTCTTTGCTGCCATTTTCATCTGATAGGTGAACCTCTAGCCGAGTGATGTGTTCTGAAAATCTTTGCAATTCTTTCTCTAACTTTTCGCTCATTTGAGCCTCATATTCAGGATGAATCGTTAAATTTTTGTCGGCATTTAATTGAATAGTCATAGATTTTAATTTAAGTTTTTAAGATACATATAAAACGTCCAAAAATGGTCGTTGTTTCATTTTTGTTTTACGAATTTGCATTTCGAGGAGATTTAATTCAAGCTTTAGAGCCATAATTACTGTTTATAATCTTAAGGTTACAGTGGTTCCTTTCTAATTTTTCAACTTTTAACTTTTAGCTTTTTTGGGCGGCTTTATCTGGCTGTACAAGGGTAACGTTAAGTTTTTTTATCCCCAAAAGGGGAAAAACTTAACCCTTACTGCGCTCGGCCCTTACCATCCAGGCCGCAAAAACCTATCGAAGTTATCTAGTATTAAGTAGAAAGTATCGAGTAATAAGATAAAGATTAGCAA
>NZ_JBSSEL010000031.1:0-20663 GCF_054061655.1 Pedobacter sp. UYEF25
CGTGATTTAAGAACATGAAGAGCCGTATGAAGGGAGACTTTCACGTACGGTTCTGTGAGAACGCAAAGGTGAAATTCCTTTGCGTGACTCGATTAGCGGTCAGCTTAAAAAACGACATAATATGCAGAACTACAAATGATATTTCTATATACAGCTCGCGGAGTATACGACAAAAATTATGACGATGACGGTATGTCTTGGGACAAATACATTGAGTGGTCTAAATTGACGCATTTGATAGAACTTGTTTCGCTTGACGGAATGCTTAATGAAATATTGGTTGAGCCAGATTATGACAATGCAGACGATTGGGATTGTATTCACGTTGTCGAACAATATCAAACGGGTTTTTTCACGACACTTGAGTTTGTTTTTAAAAGGCTAAGACAAAAAAACAAATTCAATTTATTGACAGTCGCTTTAGAACCGGACCAAGATTGCAAAGACTTAAAAATTGACGACTATGAATTTGTTGGTTATGACTTGTTAGACCAAGACTTTGGCATCATTGCTTTGACAAATTGCGGTGGTTTCGATGAAACATTTTTACCAACAGACCTAAACAACAAGGGACTTATTGCCGACTTTGAAAAAGCGTACGACATAAAAAAGCGCCTTTTAGAAAACAACCCAGACGAACATCACGCAGACACAAACGTAATTACAGTTAATACGATAAATATTAATAGGGTTAATGCAGATTGGAAACAATATTTGGTGACAGTAAGGGATCTTGAAAAAGCAACAGGATATAATCTCTTGTCTGCATTGCCTCAAGCAGTTCAAGATGCCGTTGAAACGAAAAGAGATGCCGGAAATTAGGTCGTTAACTTAAAATGAAATTTGTAAATCCTTGGCAGAATGCCAGGGATTTTTGTTTTTTAGGGCTTATCAGCAAAACTTTAATACCTCTTTATTGGCTCGAAAACCTACATATCACCCACAATTTCCGAGTTAAGTTATTTCTCGACATGTTTATTTTTTCATCTCTGTTTTTCTTTGACAGCTAAATTACCCCATTAATTTCCGGTTGTAAAGGGTATATAAACGGCTGGAAAGCCGCCCCTGACTTCCCTCTCAATCTTGGGGTTGGATTTGCTTTATAAAAAGCAGGATACCATGAAAAATTTAACATCTAAAGAGACAAAAAATCAACTTTCAATCCATCAGGTGGCCGAGATAGAGGTAAGCTACCATCCACATTTCAAGGCTTCAGAAAGACCTAAGATAAGTAGCTCGCTAGTCTGTTATGAAATTCTAAAACACAATTGGAACAACAATACCATAGAATATAAGGAGGACTTTAATATATTGCTTCTAAATCGGGCAAACAACGTTCTGGGAATCCACCAAATCTCTACTGGAGGTCAAGCAGGAACTGTAGTAGATCCTAAAATGATTTTTAGCGTGGCACTAAAGGCTGGTGCAGCCTCTATAATTCTCTCTCACAACCACCCGTCGGGAAATTTGAATCCTAGCGAGCAGGACCGGTCAATCACCGGACGTCTAGTTGAATGCGGAAAACTTTTGGATATAAATATATTAGATCACATGATAGTTACCAAAAACGCATACTTTAGCTTTTTGGATGAGGGACTGATGTAAAGTTCCTTATTAAGTTATTCCTTCCGGTCGTTAATTGCATTTTTTATTTACTGTGAATTTGAGCGGGTGAAGTAGGGGAGTGGTCGTTATATTTTGAGCAAAGTATACTTCCAAGCATGACTACTTTTTTTGGTTGAAATAAATAGCATCCAAATTTCTCACAGAAACGACCGTTTGATGATAGTTGCCTTTTTTTAAAAAAAAACTGAGGGATTTTTTTTCTGGCGTAAGTAAATTGTGTCGTACATTTAAATCAGATTGATTGTGGATGAATAATTGTAATATTTATACAAGCTTTGCTGCACGGCTAAAGCTCGCAAATTTAAATTAACCCTATGGATCATTCTTTTTTTATTAAAGTAATTCTAAGTATAATTATTGGGGGCACCTGGGTTGCCTTAAGTACGCTAATTGTAGAGAAGTTCGGGACGAAAGTTGGGGGATTAATCGCCGGATTGCCAAGTACGGTAGTTGTGGCTTTGTTTTTTATAGGCTTAAGTCAGGGGATGGAAAGTGTAATAAAATCTACCACTGTAGTTCCTCTGGCGTTTGCGGCAAATGGACCTTTTATGCTCGTTTATGCGGCCTTGTCCAAAAAGGGGTTATTGCAGTCGATGCTTGCGGCATTATTAGCTTGGTTTGGATGCTCTTATATGATCATCTTATTTCATTTTGATAACTTTAATTGGGGTTTGGCAATCTGTAGTTTGGTTCTGATTGTCTGTACAATTATTTTCGAAAAAATTTTCGCCGCAACTTCAATATCTGGGGGAAAAACAGAATTTAAGACAGCACTACTTTTGGTCAGGGCACTTTTTGCGGGTTTGATAATCGGCGCGGCAGTTTTAGCCTCAAGATTTTTAAATCCATTGTTCGGCGGGATTTTGGCATCGTTTCCTGCAGTTTTTGTATCTACGCTAATAATCTTACACAACAGCAGAGGTGCAGAAGTATCCATTGGTTTAGCTAAATCTTTATTGATTAGTGGTTTTATAAATGTGATTGCCTATATAATCGCTATTAGATTATCATACCCTTCAGTTGGACTCTATTGGGGTACTTTACTTGGTCTTCTAACATCACTGATAACCGCTTATTTTACGCATAGATTTATATTAAAGAGACTTAAATGAACTTTTTTGTTGACACCCCACCTTTTACCGCATTTGGAAGTAGCACATCAAAATGACGGACATCGTTTAGGATCATTAAACCCCGGTTTTATAATAATTTGACGGTAATTAAGAGTACCTGATAAAATATGATCTTTGGTGCTCATCATTCTTAGATTGTGTTACAACCTTCGTAGATTCTGTTATACTTTTGATTAGCGGTTCCGCGTTCTTTGCTGTACAAAAAATTAAAATCATGAAAATTACAGTAACAGGTTCACTGGGCTATGTAAGCACACCGCTCATACAAGAATTAATAAAAAAAGGCCATTCGGTTACCGTCATCAGCAGCGACCCGGAAAAGAAAACCGCTATTGAAGCGATGGGTGCAAAAGCTGCCATCGGTACGATGGAAGACGTAAATTTCTTAACCAAAACTTTTACAGGTGCTGACGCGGTTTATTGTATGCTGGCCCCCTACGGTAATTTTGGAGATCCGGCCAATAATGCCGACGCAGTGATAAAGCGGGCAGATGCAGCCGCTAAAAACTATGTCACTGCAATCCAGCGAACAGGTGTAAAACGGGTTGTTTACCTCAGTAGTATTGGTGCCGATATGGAAGAAGACAGCGGCCTGATTATTATTCATCGCCATGCCGAGGGTACTTTAAATAAACTGCCTGCTGACGTAAATATTTCCTTCATGCGTCCGTCCGGATTTTATAAAAACCTGTTCGCCTTTGTACATGCCATCAAAAATCAGGATACGATTGCTGCTAGCTATGGAGGGTCTGATCGAAACATATTCGTTTCCAATACAGATATCGCCGAGGCAGTCGTCCGGGAACTGGAGTCGCAGGAGCAAGATAGAAAAGTTTGTTATGTGGCAAGCGAAGAACTTACCTGCGATGAAGCGGCCGGTATCCTGGGTGCTGCGATAGGAAAGCCGGATTTGAAATGGGCAACCATCACTGATGAGGAGCAGTTTAATAGCTACAAAGCTTTTGGAATGAATGACAGCCTTGCTTCCGAGTTTGCAGAAATGAATGCCAGTATCCATAGCGGAGAGTTTTATAAAGATTATGACCGTAACAAACCGGCATTGGGCAAAGTAAAAATGAAAGACTTTGCTCAGGAATTTGCCGCTGTTTACCATCAGCAATAACTATCTTTAATCATGTCATCAGCTACAGAAGTACACCGGATCAAATCGATTAGCGAGTTTCATCGTTTAATGGGTTTGCCCAGGCCGGAGCATCCTTTAATTAGTGTAATTAATCTGGAAGAAGTAGAATGGCCTGCGGGAACGAGACCGACTAAACGGGTGCTCGACTACTACACAATATCGCTTAAACGAGGTACTAGTGGTATTTTTAAGTATGGGCAGCAGCAGTATGACGCGCAGGGCGGTGTGATGTATTTTCTGGCACCAGGGCAGGTATTCAGTCCGCCTGTAAAAGACGGAGGAACAAAAACAGCCAAACTATCAGGATGGGGGCTTTATGTCCATCCTGATTTTTTTTGGAACACGCCTTTAGCGAAAAAGATCAAAAAATATGAATACTTTTCCTATTCGGTCAAAGAAGCACTCTGGCTTACGGAAAAGGAAGAACTGGTCATGATCGGTATGATAAAAAGCATACAAAGTGAGTACCTGGCCAATATGGATAAATTCAGCCAGGATATTATTATATCCCAAATAGAAACCCTGCTGAACTATTGCGACCGGTTCTATCACCGGCAGTTCCTGACCCGCAAAATCGAAAACCACCAAATGATTGACCGGTTGGAAGAGCTGTTGACCAAATATTTCAATAGTACCGATTTGTTAATTAAAGGATTACCAAGTGTTCGGTATATTGCAGAGAAACTAAATATTTCGCCTAACTACTTAAGTAGCGTGCTGAAAGTATTGACAGGGCGCAATACCCAGCAGCACATACAGGACAAGATGATCGAGAAGGCCAAGGAAAAGATATCGACCACAGAGTTGTCGGTCAGCGAAATTTCTTACGCATTAGGGTTTGAGCATCCGCAATCATTCAGCCGTTTGTTCAAGGCTAAAACTGGGCTATCACCTCTCGCATTCCGGCAAACCTTTGGAAATTGATTAAACAAAAACCTTCTGATAATGAATTATCAGAAATTACCCGTCCATAAAACGACCGTTTTATGAGAATAAATATTTTTTTTCCTTGATGCTAAACTTGGGCAGATAAAAAATTTTTAGATGCGTTTTGCCTATATTTGCGCCCATGAAAATGTCTATGGTCGGATTATTGTTGAGCAGCTATTTTTTGGCCGGTAGCATAATTTTTCCGTTGAGTGACTTTTCTTTGATTCGGGATCTGCCGGGAATGTACCGTTCTTACAGCGAAGTCCGCTCGGGGCATCCCGACATCTTTGATTTTGTCGGCGACTATCTGCTGCATGGCAAAGAAATTTTTGGCAACAATGCCCATGATGCCCAGCCCAAGAACCCGAGTGCCTTGCAGTTTCAGCACCAACCGACCCTTTCTATCTATTTCTCAAAGTATATCCCCAGACATTTTTCTGATCTGGACACTCCACTTTTTCAAGAACCCCACTATCGCATCACGTACTATCTTTCAGAGTACCAGTGCGAGCACTTCAGGCCTCCTATAGTTTAATCGAATTCATCCGATTTTTATTTCTCCATTTTTAACGTTGGCCAATGCTATGCGCTGGCTACACCATATAACTATATCCATGAAAAGAATCTTCATGTTGATGTTCCTTGTGCTAATTGTACAAGGTGTATCAGCTCAAAACACCTTCCGTGCGAAGGTAATCAATGACCAGACCAAGGCTGTGCTAAATGGTGCTACGGTCACCATCCCCGATTTAAATATTGTATCAAGTGCCGATACAAGTGGCCTGATAGTCATCCATAATATTCCCGATGGCAAATTTGAGATAGAAATTACCTACTTAGGTTTTGCGAAAAGTGAACACGTGTACAGCTTTCCCTTGCAAGATCCACGGAAGATACTTCTCATTAGCCTTGGATCTGCCACAGGTGAGCTGGCGGAGGTGACTGTGCAGACTACGCGAACCAACCAGAACATTCGAGATATCCCTACGCGCATCGAAGCACTCCCGTTGGAAGAACTGGACGAGAAAAGCACGATGAGACCAGGGGACATCAAGATGCTCTTGGGCGAATCCACCGGCATCCATGTCCAACAGACCTCCGCTGTCAGCGGCAACGCGAACTTTCGAATCCAAGGTCTGGATAGCCGTTATACGCAGCTGTTGCAAGATGGTATGCCGCTATATGCGGGATTTTCCGGTAATCTTAGCTTGTTACAGATAAGTCCGCTTGATCTAAGGCAAGTGGAATTTATCAAAGGTTCATCATCAACCCTATATGGCGGTGGTGCCATTGCGGGCTTGATCAATCTGATCAGCAAAGTACCCGAAAAAGAACCTGAACTAACTTTTTTACTGAATGGTACCAGCGCTAAAGGTGCCGACGCGAGTGGGTATTA
Source organism: Pedobacter sp. UYEF25 (assembly GCF_054061655.1). NCBI lineage: Bacteria > Pseudomonadati > Bacteroidota > Sphingobacteriia > Sphingobacteriales > Sphingobacteriaceae > Pedobacter > Pedobacter sp. UYEF25. The sequence goes on from NZ_JBSSEL010000031.1 coordinate 6,230, forward strand.
TAGCCAGAAATGGAAGCATATCGGTACTACCATTTTCGGCTCCTATAATTACAATGGGGCTTTTGATCCTGCGAATACGGGGTTGACCGCCATACCCCAGACCAAACGGTTTACCATTAACCCAAAAGTCTTCCTATATCTGGACAAGAATAATTCAGCTTGGTTCGGGCTGAACGCAACTGTCGAAGATCGTTTTGGTGGCGACATGCGTGTGATCGATGGGAATGCCGACAATTTGCATCAGTATTTTGAGCTCAACAAGACCTATCGCTTTTCTACGCAATTGTCGTTCACACATAAGATCAATGAAGAAAGCAAGATCAACTTTAAAAATACGGTCGGCTATTTCGACCGTATGTTGGGCGGGGCGGGATTTGATTTTAAAGGCAGACAACTTTCCTCGTTCAGTGAGCTGAACTATGTGCGGAATGGAGAAAAGGCATCCTGGGTATTGGGAGCAAACTTGATTACCGATCACTTTACAGCGAAGCCTCCGCAAAGTAATCTGAGCTACAGCCAGACCACCGCTGGGGTATTCGCACAGAATACCTATAAGGCCAATAAATGGTTCTCATTAGAGAGCGGCCTTCGTCTGGATGGTAATTCGCCTGCACCTTCAAGACCGTCCTCTGGAATTTTTGTCCTACCGAGAATTAATGCGCTTTTTAAGATTACGGATCATTTGAGTAGCCGGTTGGGTGGCGGACTGGGCTACAAGATGCCTACCTTGTTTAATGATGAAAGCGAACGGGATGGCTATCAGTATATAGAACCTTTAAAGATCGGTAACACTCAGGCAGAACAGTCTTATGGCCTGAACGGAGATCTTAATTACCGCGCTCCATTGGGCGACGAGGCATTCGTTAGTATCAACCAACTGTTTTTCTCTACACGGGTAAACAGACCGCTTATACTGCAGAACAATATTTTACTCAATGCTCCCGGTTATTTGAGCACTCAGGGCGCTGAAACGAATGTTAAGTTGGTGATGGACGAACTGGTCTTTTATCTGGGATATACCTATACAGATACCAGGACACATTTTGATGGGATGAGTATGCGGCAAACATTGACTCCCAAAAATCAATTGAGCTTTGATGCAACATACGAGATTGAGGGTAGTTTCCGTTTTGGAGCGGAAAGTTTTTATACAAGCAGACAGTTGTTATCGGATGGCACTACGGGAAGGGGTTTTGTAACATTTGGCCTGTTGGTTCAAAAGATGTTCAAACATCTGGATATTTTCGTGAACGCAGAAAATCTGACTGATCAACGCCAGACCAAATGGGGCAGTATCTACACAGGGAGCCTAGCTGATCCGAAATTTAAGGATATATACGCCCCTTTGGACGGAATTGTTGTAAATGCGGGGATCAGGATCAAATTGCTGGACAAGTAGTATCACTAAAATGGGACCCGAATGAAACGCATCCGGGTCATGCTCAATAAAGGTTGCCTAAATTAAGTTAGCCCTGGTGTTTACAGGGCTAACTCTTTCAGGGTTAAAGAAATCTATTTTCTATTGAACTTGGGACTATATACGAGTAGACTAAGTGGCCGGCAAGTAACGTCTCCAATTAGGTTAAAAGTATGGTAGCCTAGCAAGCGGTGCGAACTGGAATCTGAACAATGATGTTAAGTTTGTCTTTTTAAGAATCGACATTTAGGAACTAAAAAGGGAATTTGAGATTCTCAATATTCCCCGGTTTTTCCAAGACAATACTTTATAATTTGGCTGATGCAAAAGTTCCAATTACGGCAAAAGATAAATGATTAGGTTTCTCATTGTTGCACCGTTTCTTGAGAGCACATGAAGAACCACCACCTAAAAAACTTAATAGTATTTCCTAAATACTTATATCTTTAATCTCAACTACAGATTGTAACCTAAAAATACTTTTATGAAAGATCTACCGTTTAAATTTCCACAATTTAGCTTTTTGCTCATTATTTCATGTATTTTTCTATCCACGATCATTAGTTGCAAAAAAGCCAAAACAGGAATAAATTCACTGCCACCTGCAACACAAGAGGGAAATGACACCTTTGGTTGCTTAGTAAACGGAGTAGCTTTTACTCCTAAAGGCTCTGCCTTAGGCGGACCCATTTTAAGCAGTTACTACCAATATTTAAACAGCCCAACAGCCCAGGGATATTTTTTTAATGTTTCTGCTTCAAGAAAAAATGGAGGAGAAAATGGAACTGAATCTATAAGTATAAATTCAAATAACAGATCAATTGAGCAAGGACAAACATACACTTTAAAAAACAGTGAATTAAGCGGTGAAATTTATGGGAATTATGGCCTTTTCAAGGGCGCAGAAATCAATAATTATTCTACAACGAATTTTTACAAAGGTGAGCTTAATGTTTCAAAATTTGATGAAACAAATCAAATTGTTTCTGGTACTTTTTGGTTCGATGCTGTTAACGACAGCGGGGAGAAAGTAGAGGTTCGAGAAGGGCGTTTTGTAAAATAATCTTTGAACCTATAAAATTATATCATGAAAAAAACTTACTTTTTTAATGCATTTGTCGGTTTGTAAGGAATTGTTAACTTGTCCGTATAAACAAAATGATCTCTTAATCGGGTACATTTTTTTATAACTTTAAAGAAAGCTTTTTATATCTTTCAAATGTCCAATATACATCTCAAAAAACCCCCATTTTTCGAAACACTCCAATTTGAATTATTAAAGTTCCACCGTTTTTTGAGAATAGAATAATTCGTCAATACTGCCGGAATTCGTTTTGTTAGTATTCTTGAAGGCCGTTTGCGCTAATATAAATTTTAATAGTGTGATAAAGATAAACTATTATTGTCATTGAAAAATCTTACTTAAAATAAGTGTGTAAATGATAATGTCAGGACTATGTTTATGTTAGCAGTAATGTTACGCATAATCGTGTATACGTTAACCACGTGAAAAAAATGAGCGACAACGACAAAAAAAGATTTTCAAGACTGGCTGCAATTTTAATACAGTTGCAGACAAAACGGCTTATTACATCGACAGGTCTTGCTGAAAAATTTGGCGTAAGTGTTAGAACAATTTACAGGGATATCAAAGCAATAGAACAGGGAGGAGTTCCCATTCTGACACAAGAAGGCAAAGGATATTCATTAATGGAGGGGTTTAAAATTCCACCTATAATGTTTTCAGAAAGCGAAGCAAATGCTCTGATTACGGTTGAAAAATTCGTTTTAAAAAACGGAGATAGTTCACTCATCAGCGAATATTCCGAAGCTATCAATAAAGTGAAGGCAGTGTTATTGTATTCAACAAAGCAAAAAGTTGAATTATTGTCGAAAAGAATTGCAGTTAGTCCCGCCACATTGAATACAAACTCAAGTGATTCACTAACATTAATTCAAAACGCTTTGACGGATTTTAGAGTTTTGGAGATAACCTATTTAACGGGAGATAAAAATGAAAACACAGTTCGAAAGATAGAGCCTTTCGCATTGTACTACAGCTCACAGGAAACTTGGACACTTATCGCTTTTTGCCGATTAAGAAAGAACTACAGAATGTTTCGTTTAGATAGAATTCGAAAGATCAAACAAACGGAACTTAGTTTCATACCTCACAAACTAACCATTGAAGAATACTTAGCCGAAAAAGAAAAGAATTTCACGACCCCTGACACACTGTTGTCATAACACCAAATTACTTTTGCTTCCCAAGTTAAAATAGAAAGAAATGAATTTATTATCAATCCGTATTATAACCGCAAACATAGAAGAGCTGATAAAATTTTATGAGCAGGTAACAGGAATTCCTATAGTAAGATACACTCCGGAATTTGCGGAATTAAAGACTCCCACTGCGACCATAGCAATTGGAAGTACCAGAACGCTAGAAGTTTTTGGTGGGGATGAAGTGGCCCAGCCTGCCCAAAATCGCAGTGTTATTATAGAATTTAGAGTTGATGACGTTGAGAAAGAGTATGAGAGACTAGCTGGCTATCTTGAGGGCAACATAGTACAAAAACCAACGACAATGCCCTGGGGTAATAAATCGCTACTGTTTCGTGATCCTGATGGTAACTTAGTAAATTTTTTTACACCTTTAACAACAGAAGCAAAGATTAAGTTTGACGAAAAAAATAACCGTTAGCGCTGAAACCGGTCTGTTATTATGGAAGATTTGTGCAAAATTTAAACTGAGTTTTTGAATCGATCTTTAGTGCAAAATTGCAGTTTCTATTTACGCTACATCGCCAATCCAAGAAACGTTATTTGTACGCTTAGCGTCAGACAGTATTTACACAAATGATAGCTTCTCCTGATAAAGTGGCTAACTTTTCTTCCATGGTAAAAAAAAATAATATTAGCCCAGAAAACTGAAAGAGCCCTCTTAAAAACGTACCTGGCATTTTGGCTAAATGGAAATACCATTTTGGCTAAATTAGATCTTCAACTTTTGCTGACCTTTGTGGTGTCTAGAAAATAAGATATATATGAAAGCTATAAGAATTAATGAATTTGGTGGACCGGAAGTTTTAAAAATGGAGGAAGTTGAACGACCCGTTCCGGCAGGAGATGAAATTTTGGTAAAATTGTACGCAAGCGGCGTGAATCCTGTAGAATGGGTAATCCGTAGCGGAGGAAACGAGTCGCTCCGACAATATTTCACTTTACCGATGACTTTAGGTTGGGATGCCGCAGGGATTGTGGAAGAACTGGGAAGCGCTGTTTCGGATTTTAAGGTAGGTGATTCTGTTTTCGGTATACCAAATTTTCCGGGCGATGGAAGTTATGCTGAATACTGCGCAGCAAAAGCCACGCAGTTTGCTTTAAAACCAAAAAACTTAAGTTTCAATCAAGCGGCGGCTGTTCCATTAGCCGCACTTACCGGCTGGACAGCGATGTTTCATTATGGAAAATTACAATCAGGGCAACGAATTTTAATTCAGGGTGCTTCCGGTGGTGTTGGCGGTTTCGCAGTCCAGTTTGCAAAGGCAAAAGGAGCTTATGTAATTGCTGTTGCTTCTACAAAAAACCTCGAATATTTGAAAGAACTTGGCGCTGATGAAGTAATAGATTACAAAACTCAGAAATTTGAGGATTTGGTTTCCAATGTGGATGTGGTTTTGGAAGCTTCACCAAATCGGGACAATACAGAGCGCATAAAAGCGGTAAGTGTTTTGAAAGAAGGCGGAATTTTTGTGACCGTTAATACAGATTTTCCGTTCGATGATAAATTGATTGAAATCCTTTCAACCAAAAATGTCAAGGGGGAATTATCTGCAAACCAACCGAAAAGAGAATGGTTGGAAGAAATAGCAGCGTTAATTGAAATTGGAAAAGTGAAAGTTGTTGTTAGTAAAGTTTATCCCTTGGCAGAAGTTGCAGATGCTCATCGAGAAAGCGAAACATGGCATGTACAGGGAAAACTTGTTCTGGAAATAAGAAAAGAAGATGAGTAAAAAATGATGCACATAAAAACGATAAGCGAATTTCACGAATTTAGAAATCTTCCGAAACCGGAGCATCCGCTTATCAGTATTGTTGACGTTAGTAAAGTTCCACAAATCAAGGATGAAGAGCCAGAAAACATGATGCTCGATTTCTATTGTATTGCCATAAAAAGGATGGCTAACGTAAAAATGAAGTACGGGCAGCAGGCATTCGATTTTAATGAAGGGATTATGTCTTTTATGGCGCCGGGCCAGGTGTTTAGCATCGGTGTTAACAACGAAGACGAAGTGGTGGAAAAATCAGGATGGGTAATCTACATCCATCCTGATTTTTTATGGAATACTTTATTAGCCAAAAACATCAGGCAGTACGATTTTTGGGACTACTCTCTCAATGAAGCCTTGTTTCTTTCTGAAAAAGAGGAGATGACAATGAATAATATGAGTCTAATCATTCAACAGGAATATAATACCAACCTCGATAAGTTTAGTAAGCATATCATAATTTCACAAATCGAAAGTTTACTTGGTTATGCAGACAGGTTTTATCACCGTCAGTTCATCACACGCGAAAAAGCCAACCATCAGATCCTTGACCGTCTGGAAAAATTGGTTGATGATTATCTCAACAGCAACGACTTAATAAACAGGGGCCTGCCAACAGTGAGCCATATTGCGGGAGCGCTGCATCTTTCGCCCAAGTATTTGAGCAATTTATTACGTATGTTGATAGGGCAAAACTCACAGCAGTACATTCATGATAAACTGATTATAAAAGCAAAAGAAAAATTGTCTACCACCAATCTTACAGTTGGCGAGATCGCATACGAACTGGGCTTTGAACATTTGCAATCATTCAGTAAGTTGTTTAAGACAAAAACTAATATGTCTCCTTTAGAGTTCAGGACTTCTTTTAATTAATAAAGTAATCGAAACACCCAGTTAAAACACCAATGAAAAATTTTGTATTAGAACAAGTAACATTAAACTCTATTGAGCAATTGCAGAAAATTTGTAGCCAAACCTTTTGTGAAACAAATGCCACAACCAGTAGCGAGAAAAATATTAATGAATATTTAGCGGCTAGTTTTTCTGTCGAAAAATTAACGATCGAACTGAGCGACTACAATTCAGAGTTTTATTTTGCAACGATTGATAGTGAGATAATCGCTTACTTAAAAATTAATTTTGGGGAATCTCAAACAGAGTTGCAAGACGATAATGCTATTGAAATTGAACGTATATATGTACTAAATAGATTTCAAGGGCAAAAGGTTGGTCAAATATTCTTCAACAAGGCTGTTGATGTAGCAAAAGAACGAAATGCAGCATATATTTGGTTAGCCGTTTGGGAAAAGAATTTGAGTGCCATAGGTTTTTATAAGAAAAACGGTTTTGAAGAATTCGACAAACGACTCTTTAAATTGAGTGACGATGAACAGATAGATTTAATGTTAAAACTAAGAGTATAGACACGTATGAGGCGACACTATTTTTGCCTCCTTATTTAACAAAGAGGGGTTGCAGGGCAGCTCCTTTTACCTTAGTAATTTTCTAGAAGGAAAGCCAAAAATTTCAGAGTTAAATTTATATTTTAAAATAAATCCAAGTTGTAAAAGGCTTAAAAATCTTCTTTTTAAAAACAATAGGAAGGTTCCCAAATTTTAAAAGCATGCCATATTCCATAAATTTTTAATATAGAAGTGCAACACCCTAAAATTTAATTTAGCTGAAATTACTGTTCGTAAATATTTTTACTAAAAAACAGCACGTTCTTTACAACTATTCATTACTAATCTGGTTTATGCCGACATCAATAACCTGATCGCCGTAATCTTGATGCCCATGGACGGAAATCAGATTTTTACCGCCCAGAATAATTGCTTTTTTTGCGGCCGTCGAGATGGGTATAATGACATAGCCTTTTGATGCACCTGTTAAAGATGCAGCTAAAACGCCGTTTAAATAAATTTCACAACCATCATCATTATAAACTGTAAATTGAAGTTTATCATGACTAACACAAGAGCTCAGTTCAAATTCCTGACGTAACCAAATGTCATGACTTGTCCAGTTGGTACCGATCACGGCACCTGGCGCGCCGGCATTCCCGAAACTACCAGGAGAAGACTGCCATTTGCCGTCATCAAAATTTGGAGCATACCAATCATCTGTTGGTTTTTCGAGTGTATATTTCCAAACAACCGGTTTTTTAATTGATGCAGGCAAAACACTTTTTAAATAAATTTTATCATTAATGGTTTTCTTATTAGATGCCTTAATCTTGGCGGGATCAACTTTAACAACTTAACGATCATATGTCAATAAGCCATTAAGTTCACCCTCAACGTCCGTTATTTCCGTATAAACGGCAGCGCTGAGGCCATTGTTAGTTTTATAAATTGCAAGGTCGGTCGCAAATTCATCAAACAAATCTGTAAACTTCTTCTCATTATCAATCATTACATAGGTGTTACCTTCTCGCCAAACATGACCTGGAAAAATGTAGCCAATGCCGCCGTATTCGCCACACGCCAATGTCTGCGTAGTGCTAAATGGCACTCCAGGAGCAGGGTAGTTATGAATATCTAGCACATCTCCCACCCCGAAATGCTCCCACCCGCTGCCTTGGTTTATCAAACGGGTGGTATCTAGTTTGCGTACTTGCCTTACATAGCCTGCAGTATTGTGCTGTCCTTGCGCTTCATTGAAAATTACCCAACTTACAATAGAAGGCGAATTCCAATGTTTTTTGATCATTTTTTCTAACTGTGAACGGAAAGCAGCGGTATCTACCGGAGGCGGGGTTTTGCTGGTGTAAGAGTTGGGCGAAGGCATATCTTGCCAGACCATTAAACTTAACTTATCTGCCCAATAGTACCAACGATCTGACTCTACTTTGATATGTTTCCGCAACATGTTAAAGCCAAATTTTTTGGTCATTTCCAAATCGTATCTGAGCGCCTCATCTGTTGGTGCAGTATAACCACCATCTGGCCAAAATCCTTGATCCAAAGGCCCAATCTGAAAAAGAAATTTGTTGTTAAGAAACATTTTTTTGAATCCGCCTTCTTCGCCAATGCTTATTTTTCGCATCCCGAAATAGCTCTTTATTTCATCAATATTCTTGCTGGCATTTTTTAAATTGATCGTCAAATCATATAAAAATGGACTATCAGGCGACCATAATTTAGGATTTTTAATCGGAATGGTAATTTCTTCATTTGCAATGCCTTTAATATTTTGAATAATTTTCGAACCCTCTTTTACTGTCAAAACAACCGGGTGATTACCTGCACTACTATTAACTATAATTTTAACAATAGCCCGATCTATGTCTGGTACAATTTTTAAATTATCTATATGGGTGACCGGGACAGGTTCCAGCCAAACGGTTTGCCAAATCCCGGTAACAGACGTGTACGTTATCCCGCCGGGCCTGAGTGTTTGCTTTCCGCGAGGAAAACCGCCGTTATCAGTCGGATCGAAAACCCTCACGGCAATATCCTGTTTACCAGTTTTTTTCAAAGCAGTTGAAATATCATAAGTAAATGAATCATAACCGCCAGAATGTTTACCTAAACTTTTTCCGTTTATAAAAACCTCGGCTTCGTAATCTACCGCGCCAAAATGAACTAGAATTCTCTCCCCTCTCCAACTTGCTGGAATTACAAATTTACGGCGGTACCAAATCGCTTCGTGATGCTCCATAACTCCTGAAAGAGCAGACTCTACCGAAAAAGGAACCAGTATGGAACTAAGCAATTTACCATTTGGCAAAGCCTGATTTTTATCACTAGCGGGTTGATACTGCCAAACTCCATTCAGATTGAGCCATTTTTCTCGAACCAATTGAGGCCTTGGATATTCTGGCAATACTTTATCGGGGTTAACATCTTTGGCAAACTTGCTCATAAGCGCCGCTTGTTTGGGTTGCCATTGTTGAGCGAATAAAATTGACGGAAAGCAAACGACAGCCAATACTAGAAATAATTTTATATTCATATCAGTTGTTGAAAATCAAAATTGAGATTTAGGATAAAGATATTATTATTATCCGTACTGCTGCCTATCTAGCATTCACTTCGGAAAGAAATCTAAAAAACATTGTTTAATTATACCCTGCTCTAAGAGATAAAAGATCTTTCGACTCAAAAATTTTATCATAAAACCCCGGTTTTTCTGAGAAAGTTCAATTTTGAATTACTATTATTCCACCGTTTTTATGAGATGGTAATTGTTTTTATTACTAATTTAGTTTTTAAAAGAAAATTTTGTTTATACCTTGTATTGTGGTCGTTTACGCAATTCAGAATCATTTTAATAGAAGCCTACCGAATATTTGAGATATTTAAAATCTTATGATAGATTTGGTTAATTTTATGAAAATATATTCTATGGTACAGCGCGTATTTACTAGTTAGCGACAAATTTTACCCCCAACACTCTACAAAATATTTAAGAATTTTGCAATTAAACATGAACAGGGTATGCTGATAAATGAAATTGAATGTAAGACGTGGAATCCACCGGAATACCTTAAGGATTTTGTTGAGAACATTTGGATGTTTACCAACCCCACCCATATCGACCATCCAATAGTAAATTTACCAGATGGCAAGTTTGATATTATTTTTTCTCTCATTAACAAAGTAAACTTTCAAGCTACCATTAAAGGTTTGGATACTGAGCCCGCCCACACGATTATCACTTCGGATTCTATATTTTTTGCTGTAAGTTTTAAATTATTAGCTGTAGAATATTTGTTAGAAGAAAAAGTAGATTCTATCATCAATAAAGGAACATTGTTACCAAATGGCTTTTGGAATATTGAAAAACAGGACCTGGATAATTTTGCAATGTTTTGCGAAAAGGTTTCATCTAAAATTTTAACGCTCATAAAGCCTTGTATCGACAATAGAAAGCAAAGATTATTCGATTTGATTTATTCCTCCAATGGCACTTTAAGCGTCAAAGAACTGTCCAGAAAAGTGTATTGGAGTAGCCGCCAAATTAACCGCTATTTCAATCAAACCTTTGGCATTTCCCTAAAAACATACTGCAACATTTTCCGTTTTAAAACTTCTTTACATCATATAAAAAAGGCAAATTATTTCCTGAACTCAACTTTACCGACCAAACTCATTTTATAAAAGAAGTGAAAAAAATGTCGGGAGTTACCCCAAAAGAACTTTTTAAAAACAAAAACGACCGATTTATACTATTATCTGCATTGCCGCAAACATAATTTTGCATCTCAAATAAATTATGAGGGCATGAATGGTAAAATAATAATTATAGGTGCAGGTATTGGCGGATTGAGCCTTGCAGTACAGCTAGCCGAAAATAATATTGCTTGTGTAGTTCTTGAAACAAGAACTAATTTCGACGGCCCTACGAGTGGCGTGAGAGTTTCCGGACAAGGCGTAAGAATTTTTGAAAAGATGGGTATCAAAAACATCGGCGAACAAACCAAAAAAGTAATCATGCACTCTGTCGGTTTAGTAACCAAATTTAAAGATTCAATTACCGAAGAAAAAAGTTCCGCGATAATGGTTACAAGACTTGCTGTACACGAAAAACTGATGGAAAAAGCAAAGTCCTATCGAATTGAGATTATTACCGGTTTTAAGTTAATTAACGCAACAGAATATTCAGATAAAGTCGAAGTGATGTCGGAAAATGGACGAATAATTACCGGGAAATTTCTTGTGGGAGCAGATGGAGTGGGTTCAATAGTAAGAAAAATATTAAATCCGGAATTAGCCTCAACTAAAACATATGCGGGTTATGTCGGGGTTGGTTTATTAGCGCCCGACGATATGAAAATAGAAATGGCGCTTTATAATAGCGTCGGTCACAACGTGGGAATTGCTTCGATTGGCAAAATAAATTCTACTAACAGAAAAAAACATGTTTTCCTATGGACCCATATTCACATTCCGGAAGATGGGGCGAAAAAATTGACCGATGAAGGTGTCGAGAAAATGCTTGGGGCGGCTTCTAAAAGTTGGAACAAAGAATTAAGAAATCAATTTAAAAGGTATGTATCTGATCCCGAAAGAATACTTGCCTTTGGTGCGGTCTATAATGGCAAAGCGCCAGGTTCCTGGTATAGCGACAGAATGATTTTGATCGGTGATGCGGCGCATCCGTACGGACCGGGAGGTCAGGGAATAAGTATGGCGTTGAAAGATTCAGAAGCTTTGTGCGATATGTTTGTTTTAGGTATTAATGAAGAAAAAAAAGCTAATTTTCAAAGAGATCGTAGCGAAGAGTCTAAATTGCTCGGCGAATCTGCAGAAGCACGAAACAGTCTGGAAAATCAACATAAATCACATTTTGGAATTTTTCTTAGCGGTATTGTTATGAAATTTTTTCATTTACTCCATGGCGGGGTAATAAAATCTTTTTAAAGAAATTCCCCATTTCGCTTTTATTATTATGTTTAATCATTAAATGTTTGCAAGAATATTTTTCACCTTTACATTGTCAACGATTACAATGAACGAATGTGAGCGGTGTAACTTTTCATCTCGGCTTGATTGCCTCTAACTTAGTGAAAACTGTACCACTTTTAATGAAAATAATAGCATCAGTCTTTAAACCTTTCGAGAAGAAAGATTGTGAAATTCGGACATTTTTGTCGCTAGAGGATAATGTAGAAAACGGCGTTTTCTATGATGACAAAAAAAAATAATACTTTTGAATGAAAAGTATGGTTCACCTTTGGAAGCCAAGATGTGGGCTGAGAGTGCAGACTCAACCAGAAAGTATTTTGAGTGAGAACCTTTGCGTTAAATATTTAAATCTTAATAGTAATGGCAATAGAAATCAGAACAGAAATCTTAATAAACGCATCTTGTGAAAAAATATGGTTAATCATAGCTGACTTTGGCAACTATCGAAAATGGAACCCGTTTATAACGTCAATAACCGGTAATGTAAAAGTGGGCAATAAAATAACGGTGCGCATTGAACCGCCTGGGGCAAAGGGGTCAACATTTAAACCAATGGTGTTGTCATTCATACCCAACAAGGAATTAAGCTGGTTGGGACAATTATTATTCACAGGCATTTTCGACGGAACCCATAAGTTGGAACTGATTGACAATACAAATGGGACGGCCACCTTTAAGCAAAGCGAAATATTCAGGGGGATACTTGTTCCATTTTTCAAACAGCAACTTGAGAACAATACGAAACTAGGTTTTGAAGAAATGAACAACAAATTGAAAGAACTGGCCGAACAGAAATAATTTTAATCAACCATTCGTTGTAACTACCAATACCTAAGGATTTTCGATTGTTTTTGTGAACTTTACCAATAATTTATCAATTTTCTTTACCGCTATTTTGCAGACATTGAAGATCTAGGTATTAAATCCCTGTTTCAAAAAACCCCCGTGGCTGTTGCAGAACTCCAATAAACATCACTTTTTGCTTTTATAAGTTTGCGAAAATTCGTAAATTAAGGGCATGCAAGGCAGAAAGGATTATACCGAAAAACTCTTTATCAGCTTCCAGTTGTCTAACCGGATTCCAAAGGAAAATCTATACAGAAGGCTTCGCGAAACGCTTGATCTGAGTTTTTTGTACAGGGATACGAAGGAGCTTTATGGCAAGACAGGCAACCCTTCAATCGATCCGGTGGTCTTTTTCAAGCTACTGCTTACGGGATACCTTGAGAATATCACCTCCGACCGTAAACTGGTTGAACATTGCGGCATGCGGATGGACGTATTGTACTTTCTTGGTTTTGACATGGACGAAGAGCTACCTTGGCATTCAACTATCAGCAGAACGAGACAACTTTATCCGACGTCTCTTTTTGAAACCTTGTTCAACAAAGTATTCGCATTGTGTATCGACAGCGGAATGGTCTCTGGCCATACCCAGGCAATTGATTCTGCTCCGATCAAGGCCAATGCATCTATGGAAAGTGTGGTACTGAAAGTACCGGCTACCTCTGTAGACAACCACTTGAAAAAAGCGTCGGAAGAAAACTGGGAAACCAATAAGAAATCTGATAAAACTGTATCTCCGGTGCAAGTGACCGCGCCCGAGCATCACTTAAAACGTTTAGAAAAACATCATCAAAACCTACGGGAAAACCCAGTTGGCGCTGTTGGTGCGTCCCACGAAAAGCACAGCTGCTTAGCAACAAGACGCACTATGATCCCCACGATCCAGATGCCAGAATATCCATAAAGCCAGGTAAGGCGCGAAAAATGAACTATCACTGCAGCATGGCGGTAGATACCGCCGAAGGTGTAATCTCTCATGTCCAGGCAGATTTTGCAGATGGCAGGGACAGTCAATATCTAACCAGTATTTGCGGTCAGGTCCAGACACGCCTGAAAAAGAACGAACTTATAATGACTGATCTTCTGGCGGATGCTGGTTACTCCAATGGATCCAATTACAAATTTCTCGAACAAAAAGGCATTACCGGATGGATCCCAGTGTTTAGAAAATACAAACATGAAATTGAAGGCTTCCCCTACAACAAGGAGAAAGATGAATATACCTGCCCCATGGGTAAATCGCTGCCATTTAAGGGATTCCATACCAATCTGGACGGCACCGTGTTAAAGAACTATTGGGCAGCTCCGAAAGAGTGCAAGGTTTGCCCCAAGCAATCTACTTGGCCAAAAAAAGCGATATTTAAGAAAATCACAAGAACTGTGTTTGATGAACAATATTCCAGAGCATATGTGCGGCAGCAAACTAAAAGAGGCAGACAGATGAAAAAACTGAGGCAAAGCACGGTAGAGCCTGTCTTCGGCAGTTTGACCCAGTTCTATGGTCTGAGAAAAATAGGTGTGCTGGGCAAAGCGGGCGCCCATAAAGTCATGCTCATGGCGGCGATAGCATTCAATCTCAAAAAGCACCTTAAGAAAGGAGGAAGGAAACCCAATGCCATTAAGTTAAGGACTTGAAGGCTTTACTTTTACAGGAAATCATTGTTGCATTATGCCTGTAAACATTAAAATCATTAACGACCTAA
>NZ_JBSSEL010000032.1:0-20424 GCF_054061655.1 Pedobacter sp. UYEF25
CTCTGCCCTCGGTTCGTGTCCCCACGAACCGAAATCCCGAAATCCTTAAGCTGGATTTCAAAACAGTTTCGTGGGGACACGAACCAGGGAGTTAGTTTCGTGGGGACACGAACCAGGGAGTTAGGATGGCTAAATTAATGTCGAATTCAGAAAAGCAGTGGGGTAAAATGAATGTTGCACAAATGTTAGCTCATTTGAACGCTTCAATTGAAACTGCAATGGGTTTAAATAATCCTAAACGACATTTGATTGGAAGATTTTTGAGGCCATTTGTAAAATCTAAGTATTTAAGTGAAAAGCCATTCGGAAAAAATGCGCCAACTGACAAGTATTATATTTTTACCGACGATCGTGAATTTGAAAAGGAGAAGATAAACTCTATTGAATTAATTAAAAATTTTTTTGAAGGAGGGCCATCAAAATGCACCACCAATCCTCATTTCTTTTTAGGGAAATTGATGCCTGAAGAATGGGCTGTTTCACAATGGAAGCACTTTGACCATCATTTAAGGCAGTTTAACTGCTAATCGGCTTTGCAGAGACCTCAAATGAAATTTATCTGAAATGTTAAAAATAGAGTTGAGATTTTCAACACAAGTGTGAAGGATATAAAGCACTTCAAAATTGTCTGGATTTTTAGCTTTTAAACAATCGTTTCCAGAACGTATAGTTCTCCTTGGCTTGCAAACGATAAGCTACACAGATCCAATATTTATTAACAAAGTCGAATTAAGTAATGGTAGTTCCGCTATTTCAACCCATAAAATTAATAAAAGAGGTGATTACCTAATAGGTCAATTTATCCTACACACCGTTCAAATTATCCATTAAGGGCGCCTAAATAATAGCTGTTGCTTTGCGCAGAATGGTCGAAGGCTACAAAAGCAATATACACATGCACCGCATCTTCATTTGGATTGTGGGGCATCGGCAGAGTTGCTGTACCAGTATGTCTTTTTGCCGCTGCCGTATCAATTGAAACTTCACCTGTTTCTGGAACATAAGCAATGAGCATGGCTAAGTCCAGATCCTGATCACTACCTTCCGTAACCCAAGTAACTACAATTTTATCGTCCTGAAGTTCCATACTAATGCTTTGCGGTAAGTTTAGGCTGCCAAAACTCAATAGAGCCAGGGCAGGATCTACATCAGTATTCCCATCCTCGTTTTCTTTTAATGCATTTTTACTATTGTAAGATTTGGCTGCAACAAATCCCTGATAGGTCGGCGCATAATTTTTAAACCCAATTCTCAAATAGGTCAATAACGGCTTTAGCCAATGTTGCGTTAACGCAAACTTATCTCTATTTAATTGTTCTGTTTCGCCAGGCTTTTTGGTGCGCTTCTTAGGTAACGCTCTGATGATATCTTGTCCATTGAGTTCGTAACCCACTATAGATCCCACTTTTCCGGAAAAGCCACCGTTGGCTCCATTTTTAAGTATGGCCATCTTTCTAAAATTAACACTCGTCTATCATCCGTCAATGCAAGAAAAGGATACGACTTCCCTTTTACTACATCAGCGTTTTAGTCAATACACCATAAGTTAATCATAATTTTATATAAAAAGAATATTAAACGATGTTAACTCGAACTTTACAGGGATTTTAGAGGGAAAAATACCTATGTAATCCCTATTTTATCCCTGTAGAGTCCCTGTAAAACCCCTGTTTTAAGTTTGTCAATTTAAATTCGTTCGGCAACACCTCTTTTAAGGACCATTAAGAGGATGGGAAACTTTAGTCTAATAATCGTTTGCGCAACAGTTCAAAATGGCGTGTTAAAACGCCCAAATGGCTAGTCATAAATGGAAGTGATTTGAGCAATTCAATCTGGATTGGATAAAATTTTCAAATAATAAGTACTTTTTAGAAATATGAACGGAAGTGAGGCCATACACAATAATCAATCTGATTATTTTGCTTTATGTAAAACACCTGAAGTAAAAAACGTATAGGTTTTTTTCTGCAAACACAAGCAATTTTAACCCAAACACCAACGATCTAGATCTGTTATAGAAATTTTGCCTAAAAGCCCAATTAAACCTGGCGAATAGTTGGTGAGCATTTGGGATAAATGTGAACGGTTTTTTCAGCGAAAATTGGATTTGTAAACTACAAGGTTTGCTTCTTTGAAGGACTTCTAATTAAAAATGTTTGGTTTTTAGGGCTTTACTAATTGTCAAACGAAAAGGTTGAAAAAAAAGATGCCAGGTAGCGATTTCAGTTTTGCATAGCGGAATTAAAAGGCTAATTTGCTTCTTAAAATAAAATTGGTTTAAATCCATAACACCGTATTTCTAGTTGATCGTAAGAGCATGTGATAATACCGCAAAAAATTTTCAAACATGAAAAATTTTCCTTTCTTTTTAGTGCTTTTTTTTTCGCTGCACTGCTTCTCCCAACCGTTCATGCCGGTAAACAAGAGCGCTAGTCCGGAGGCAAAGAAGCTTTTGAGTTATCTTTACAGTATCAATGGCAAATACATTCTTTCCGGCGAGCATGGGGGCGGAGATCGCTTCTTGGACAGTGTAAAGTCTATCACTGGCAAGTACCCTGCCTTGTGGGGAAGCGATTTCATCTGGTCGGGAGCCAAGGGAGGTGGCCAGAAAGTAGTAGATGAGGCCATGGCAAACTATAAAAAGGGATATATAGTTTCGCTGATGTGGCATCAAGGTCGTCCAATGGATAGTCCGCCTTACGGCTTTAAGCAGAGCGTCCAGGCGAAGATTACCGATAAAGAATGGGAGGAAATCACTACCCCAAATACCCCGTTGAATAAAAAGTGGCTTGCCCAGATCGATACCGTAGCGGCTTATTTAACGCAGTTAAGAGATGCCCATGTTCCCATCCTGTGGAGGCCATATCATGAGATGAATGGCGTATGGTTCTGGTGGGGCAACAGACCGGGCGAAAACGGGATAGTCAAGCTCTGGAAGATGATGTATGACCGCTATGTAAATCATTATCATTTAGACAATCTCATCTGGGTTTGGGGTGCGAATGGACCAAGAGACCTACCAGAGGATGAAGCCTATGCTTATAAAGGCTATTATCCGGGTGCAAACTATGTGGATGTATTGGGAACAGATATCTATCATGCCGATTATGAGCAAAAGGATTATAATGAACTAGTTAAGTTGGCCAAGGGCAAATTGATCACGCTGAGCGAAGTTGGAGAAATACCCAATGCGAATGTGTTAAAGGCGCAGCCTTTATGGTCGTGGTTTATGGTGTGGACCAATTTTGTATGGACAAACAATTCAAAATCAGACGTGAAAGCGCTCTATGCCCGTCCCGAAACAATTTCGCTCGGCGACCAGCGTGCCATTAAATGATAGATTTTTATTTCCGTAACATGAAAAAGACAATTTTAAAAGGATGTTCACTGATCATCTTAATGGGTTTTGCCATCGCAGTCGAAACCTTCGCGCAAACGCCAGAAGGAGCCGCTCCGGTATCGGCTGTAAAAAATATTCAACCAAACAAATCAAAAAACTTAGCGTCTACGCCACCTATGGGTTGGAATACCTGGAACACTTTTCAAACACACATCGACGAGCCCTTACTTAAAGCAATGGTAGATGCTTACGTATCATCCGGAATGCGGGATGCAGGTTACCGATATTTTGTGCTGGATGATGGATGGATGACCAGAGCGCGCGATGCAAATGGCGAGCTGGTTGCCGATCCGGAAAAATTCCCAAATGGAATGAAAGAATTCGCTGACTATGTGCACGCAAAGGGTTTGAAGTTTGGGATCTATAATTGCGCTGGCAATAAAACATGCGCGGGTTATCCGGGTTCTCGTGGCCATGAATATCAAGACGCCAGGTTGTACGCCTCTTGGGGTGTCGATTTTTTAAAATACGATTGGTGTAATACCGATAGTCTGAACGCTCGGGAAGCCTACATTACCATGAGCCAAGCGCTGAAAGCCACGGGAAGACCAATTGTGTTCAGTTTATGTGAATGGGGAAATCACCAGCCATGGTTGTGGGCAGAAGGTGTTGGCGAATTGTACCGCACCACCGGAGACATCACCGCAAATTTTGATAAAGATAAAAAGATAAACAACTGGACCGCATTAAGCGTAATGACCATCTTAGATAAACAGGTAGCTATTGCAAAGTACAACGGCCCTAACCACTGGAATGATCCGGATATGCTTGAGGTTGGCAATGGGATGAGTTTAAATGAGGATAGGGCGCACTTCTCCATGTGGTGTATGCTCTCTGCCCCACTGACTGCAGGGAACGACCTTCGCAAGATGTCTGAGCAGACAGGTTCTATTCTGACAAATAAGGAAGCGATTGCGATTGATCAAGATGCACTCGGCATTGCGGCAAGGCGTAGCTCTAGTACCGATTCGCTCGAGGTGTGGATAAAGCCCTTAGCAGATGGTGGTTTAGCAGTATGTTTTTTAAATCGATCAAGCGAGGCTAAAAAAATAGATTATCGATGGAAAGAACAGCCCCTAAAAATGGAGGATTCAAAAACCGTTGCAGATTTTAACAATGCTATATTTAAACTGCGCGATGTATGGAGCAAAAAAAACGTTGGGACTACCGAAAAGCATTTTAAGCAGACTGTTAATTCACACGATGTGGTGATGTTGCGGCTAACGAAATTGTAGAAAACATGTTGATACGGCCGAATTTATAAGAAGTAGCCACTAGCTTTTTTGAAAGTAAAGGCTTAAAATTATTTAGAAAATAGAAGCAAAGTGCTGCATGTGCTTCATGCATTGGAGGACTTGGTTGGTCGCTAATCAATAAGGTAGCTTTATGGATTTGAAAAATCTAAGGAATTTAAAATGATTTGGGCGTTCCTCTGAAGAAGGTCGTGCTTTACGTTGCAATCTTTTTGCTCGTTCCTCGCAAGAAGGATTTCCAAGCAATACACACAGGCTAGGTCTTGCGCTAACGATGGGAATCGCATCCTTTAATTGGCGCTTAAAGCCAATTAAAGATACAATGGACAGCGTGTAAAAGCGCCCAAACAATCATTAAATTTATGGCTCTTAAATAAAATTAATATAGTTAAAAATCATCTGGGCGTTTCCCTGAAGAGGGTCGCGCTTTCCGTTCCAATCTTTTAGCTCGTTCCTCACAAAAAGGATTTCCAAGCAATCGCTAACCAAATTTTGCGACTCAACTCCAAGCGCTAACGATGGGAATGACATCCTTTAATTGGCCTTTAAAAGCCAATTAAAGATACAATGGACAGCGTGTAAAAACGCCCGAACAATCATTAAATTTATGGCTCTTAAATAAAATTAATATAGTTAAAAATCATTTGGGCGTTCCCCTGAAGAGGGTCGCGCTTTCCGTTCCAATCTTTTAGCTCGTTCCTCACAAAAAGGATTTCCAAGCAATACATACATGCGCATTTTTGACATTAAGTTATCCAGAAATAGACTTAGACATTAGGTTGTGAATATGTCGTAATTTTTAATTTTAGTCTCATAAAAACCACCGTTTAATGAGAATTATTTCGGTGTTAGAAAAGATAGTCCAGAAATGATGACTCTAGACTATTAACCAAGAAAAGAAATTGACTTGGTTCAAAAGTCATCCTCATGAATTCTCTCGCTGCGTTATTGTGATTGCATCATTTTTGTGATGTTTTTAAAAAAACTTTGCAGTAACGAGCTTTCGTCCATGATAATCTCGACATCTGCTAGCATTCCATTCTTCAATACAATTTTCTTGGCCATTACCTTGTTTTTAAATTTTTTGAAGCTAGATTTGGCAATAAACACGCTAACCTTTTAGGCTGCTTTAAAAATATTGGGTTAATCTTCCAATTATTGCCATAAAGAGTAGTACATATCGGGCTGCGCGGAAAGAAATATCATTTTTTAGTATATTAAGACAGGTAATTTTTTATAGATTAATTTATCAAAAATTAAATCTTACGGATGCTAACAGCTGCCTTGGCCTCAAACTAAAAGAATCACGTATAATAGAGAAATCGTTGTTGTATATACTTAAATAAGATTTCCTATTGGAGAGGTTTATGGCGGCGATCTCAAAAAATATTTTGTGTTTGGTTAGATTAAAACGGTACTTCATGTCAAAAAATAATTGATTCGGAATTGATTGTTGATTAGAACTATAATAATCTGAACCAAACGTAATGATATGGTTTTTGAAAGGAAATATATTCAACAGAAGGTGTTGCTGTACAAAGAAAAGCTTACTGGTTTTTGGCCGATCTGCTATTTTGTTGTGCATTAAGCCAATTTTGTTACTGTAATCAACGCTCACATACTTTGATGACGTATTGTTAAGAGAAAAGCCTAAGTTGTAATACCGTTGCCTTATCTCGCTATAGGTCTCTCCGAAAAGATATTCTGATTTGCTAGAACCTATTTGAGACGACAGTTTTAATAACGTTTTTAGGGGTAGGGCATATTTACTAACATCCGCATTGATGACATTTCTATTTACCTTATTATTCTTGAACAATATTTTTATTGTATTATAACCTTTATCATCGATACTGTTCTGGTATATATAGTTACGCTGTATGTTGTCAAAATCAACGGAAATATTGAAGAAAACTGCAGAAGATGTATTTTCATAGTTCATAGCAACGGATGTTTTCCAATTGTAGGAACGGGTCAAATTAGTATTAAATTTCTGTAGATTGCTATATGAGTTTAGGATAAAACCGTCATACAATGTGCCTATTTCGCCAAAATCTTGCCGATAGCCAGATAATACGGAGGACTTTAGCAAATTGCTCCAATTGTGAATTGCCAATAAGCTTGGTTCGAATACGAAAAAGCTAGCATCATTATTATGATATGCAACCTTGCTTCCGATGTCGTAATTTTTTAAACTAACTGGTAGACCAACGTCTATTTTCCAATTCTCTGCTTTGAATTGCACTTGGTTTTCTAGATATACATCTGTCCTAATAAGTGAAAGGTTATTAATGAAATCATTTCCTAATTTTGCTTCCTGTCCATTTTCTTTCAATTCAATGTCTGAGTTTAGCTCCTGTTTTTGCACCGCAAAGCCCAGTTTGGGTAAAAAAGAAAATTTGCCAGCACTTTTAACCAAACCCATAAAATTATTAGTATTGAAAGTTCTGTATTTCAAGTTTTGAGTTGTTTTTTGATAGGCTACGTTATTATTGAGTGACTCTTGAAACTGACCAGGTGTTACAGAGAAACGTTGCGGACTTTCTAGATAGCCCACATAGGAATTTAAATTAACCAATTGCTTTCCTATAAATAATACCGCTGAAAAATTATTGACCAAGCTTGCAGATTCAGTACGGTTCAATTGGTCAATATTGCTAGAACTATCTCTTACAAGTTGTCCGGTATTCCGAAGCCATTTTTTTGATAGTGACTATTTTTAAGATAAACTTTTTTTTCATTTTTCAACAGAACAAACTTTGCATTAAGATCGTCAGTACCGTAACCATTTTCAGTTTGCTCATTTATATTTAATTGCTGTTGGGGAGTAAAGATTACTGTATTCCGATCCCCCGAGATACTACTCTTATTATTCACATAGCTTACATTTGACTTTAACTCAACTCCATTTTTTAATTTCTGTAAAATATTAGAACTTAACATATTAATATCGTTGTTGAGCCATCTTTTTTCTTCAAGGGGAGGGGTTTGTACACTTTGTATGGTTAATAATGATGGGTTGCTCAGATACGATTTCTTACTGCTATTTATTTGCTCCAACATATTGTCCACCCCTAAATCAACCAGTTGATTTGCGACGTTATCTCCGATATTATTAGATTGGAAAGTGTTTATAGTTTGAAAATTTTTATTAAAAGTCATTGGTGAAACACTGACATCTCTTATAAATGGGTATAATCCCACTCCAACTTTTGCGAAGCCTGTAGTTGTGAATTTTTTTAACTTAATATTTATCGAAGCACGATCAGAAAAGACCAACGAATCGAGTATTTTTATTGGTTGGTCATTCTCTATAATTTGTACTTTTTGAACCGCACCTACAGGAAGGTTATTGTTGGCCAAGGCATACTTCCCTTCCAGCAAGTCGAGGCCATTTACATAGTATTTCTGTATGGGTTTACCTTGGTATAGAATTTTATCTCCGTCCATCTGTACACCGGGCAGTTTTTTTATAATGTCTCCAATCGATAAATCATTTTTTGATGTAAAAGTTGAAACGTCATAGTTAACGGTATCGTTTCGTTTGTATATTGGTGCGGCTGTGACTATTACATCCTTTAGCTGCATTGCTTTATTTTTAAGTATTATGTGATACTCTTTATTTTCGTTTTTTATGACGATTACCTTCTTTTCATAATTTATAATGCTAAAGCTTACCATTACACTATCTAAATTTTCGTTTATCAACAAACTAAAATTGCCGTTGTTATCGGCTTTTGAAAACCCAGAAATCAACGATGTGCCTATCTTCCCATAAGAAACAGAAACACCGTGTAACCTTTCTCCCATTTCATTTGAAATACTACCGGTAATTGTGTGCTGTGCCACACAGTTGTATGAACAAAAAATAAAAAATAAAGAATATACAAATATTCTCATCTATTTTTTTGGATTGTATAGTTCTATCCAGTTATTATCTGCCTTGGCTTCTGCCTCGTATCCTTTCTGCATAGCAGCCTCATCGCTAAAAGTCATTCCTTTTTGTTTCATTAAAAGAAATCTGTTATCCATCGCATTTCTCCTTTTTGAAAAAAACGTTTTCTTATCCTTTATATTTATAGCTTTATCCAAATCAAAGCTGAAAGTAATTGTTTTGTCGATTTTTTTTATGCTGGCCAGATCAAACCTCCAAAAGTTTTTTGTGTCTGAAATTTGCAAAATTAGTCCGGGTAGACCGTTGAATTTATATGGCCCTTCCGAAATGGGTATAGAAGGCGCAAACCAGGCCTCCCATTCTCTTCCGCCAAAATTAGTTAGGGCTTTTTGACAGCTTATACCGCCGATGGAAGTTGTATCAGAAGTTATTTCCCATTTAAACAAATTTTTGCTCTCAGTATATTTTACACGATTTATAGATATGTAGCGCAAAATTACATCAGATGTAACTATATGTGTAGTGTCTTTAAAAATAATGGAATGATTGTGGGTGCCGCTTGATTGGAAAAATGCCATAGATGGGCCCATTTTATTTCCTTTATTGTGTTCTGACCTAATAGCCGAATCCATGACCAGAAACTGTGTTGCGCAGAAAATCGATTGGTTTTCGCCAATCAGTAGCGACATAAATTCTGTATTTCTTCTCGAGGCATTCGTACTGTCTGGTTGCGAGGTCATCTGGTAAATTACCTCTACCTTACAGTGGTATGTAGATGTTTGAGCTTGCAAAGAGAAAATAGGCACCATTAGGCACAATGCAGTTAAGTATAATTTCATTTGAAAGTAGGTATAAGTTAAGTAGTAACTTTAAAACTTTATAGTGAAAATGGTAACATAAAAAAAGTAGCACCTACCATCATACTGTAAATGGCTTTTAGAAAGCGACCCCGAAATCTGATATTAATGTTGCGCGGTTTTTATAATTTTTTATCAATTGTGCAAGTGTAATAAAATTGTCTCTTTGCTTGACATTCTCCTCCTGTAAAAATCTGTTGATTTTAATTTTAACTTTTTCATAAATTTATAGAAAGGATAGAGATCTTTAACTAAAAACTAAGTTAATAAAATTTAATTGCTTTTTAATTATTTATTATTTAAGCAATATTCTTGCTTGTCATGATAGAAAGATAATTAGAATATCGTAGCCTTAATTGCTAACTGTTCCTAGTTTCATTTTTAATGCATTGGTCACTAATTATTTGTTGAAAAGAGAGGGAGTACCCAACTTCAAAAAACTGATAAATGACCCAAAAATCCAAAACATGACATTTACAGAATTTTTGTCTTATCAATATAAAATTGATAATATTCAAAGTTTATGCTAGACGAAATGAGTAAATATTTGGCTAAAGACTCAAAGTTGGAATATGAAAACATTTTTGAACAATAGTCTTGTCATCAGTTAAAAATTCTCATTATACCCCGGTATATCGAGAATCCGAGCTCAAACTAAATAAGCTAAGGATTCCCTCTATTTCGTGTCTCAAAAATACGTCTCATAAAACTATGTTTCATATATTTCCATAGATACGTTTTTATGAACATTGGATATGCAGGGGTAAGCACGCGGGATCAGAACCTGGATCTGCAGATGGATGCTTTAAATAAGGTAGGTCGTGAAGTTATATTTAAAGAGGAATTTTCAGGTAAATCCAGAGAAAGACCCGAGCTTGTCAAGCTATTTGAAAAGCTAAGAAAGGACGACACTGTTGTAGTCTGGAAGCTCGATAGACTTGGCAGGTCGTTGAAGGATCTCATTGACCTCGTTGCCAAGATGCAGCAACTCGAAGTCAGCTTTCTAAGCATTCAGGATTCAATCGATACCAAAACGGCAACGGGAAAGTTTACCTTTAACATATTTGCTTCCTTGGCGGAATTTGAAAGAGAGATCATTTCTGAACGAACCAAAGCTGGTTTGCTCGCAGCTAGAGCAAGAGGACGAAAAGGCGGGCGGCCATCAGGCTATTCCAAAGAAACGCTTACCAAAATCAAAGCTGTAAAAGTTTTATATGATAGTAATAATGGACGATCTGTTCAAGGGATTGCCGATAATCTGAATATTAGTCGAGCTACATGCTATCGCTATTTAAGAGTTGCTGAGACGTATTCAAACCGGTAATTTGTTAGTACTTCTTTCGCTATCGCCACTATCATTAGTTACGTTTGTGTATATTATATTTTAAGTTATGCCCGAAGAACAAATTATAATTTATCAGACACCAGATGGTACAACAGCAATCGATGTAAAACTCGAAAACGAGACAGTATGGCTTACACAAGCCCAAATGGTTATACTGTTTGGTAGAGATCAATCGGTAATATCCAGGCACATTAAAAATATTTTTCGGGAGGAAGAATTGGAAGAAAAAAGCAATATGCAAAATATGCATATTGCAAATTCAGATAAACCGATCAGTACCTTTAGCCTTGACGTCATTATTTCAGTCGGATACCGCATAAAATCCATACGTGGCGCTCAATTTCGAATTTGGGCCAACAATATTTTAAAACAGTATCTAATAAAAGGATATTCTATAAACGAAAGCCGACTTAGGCAACAAGAGAAACAGCTAAGAGAACTTAAAAGTACAGTAAACTTGCTAAGCAATGTTCTGGAAAATAAGGAACTGAATTCTGATGAGGCTACCGGCTTATTGAAAGTTGTTACCGACTATGCTTATGCATTGGATATCCTTGATAAATATGACCATCAACAATTAAAGATTGAGGGAACAACACCAAACGAATTATTCATAATAGATTACAAAGAAGCCAAAAGAGCCATATATAATCTGAAAGATAAATTCGGTGGTAGTTCATTGTTCGGAAATGAAAAAGACGAATCATTCAAAGGATCTATTTCAGCTATATATCAAACATTTGGTGGCATCGATCTATACCCCAGTGTAGAAGAAAAAGCAGCCAATCTTTTATACTTTGTGGTTAAAAACCATTCTTTTTCGGACGGAAACAAACGGATAGCCGCTTACTTATTTGTCTGGTTTCTTGATAAGAATATTATTCTCTACAAACCTAACGGGTCAAAACGCATTGCAGACAATGCATTGGTAGCATTAACTTTAATGATAGCAGAAAGTAAATCTGATGAGAAAGATATGATGGTAAAGGTGATTGTCAACCTTATAAATATAAAGAATTGATCAGGAAAGTATTTCTCATTAACTCATTATCAAAAACTAAAATTTTCATTTAATTAATGGAATGGGTTTATGATAATAGGGTGATAGTGCACACCGTTCCCTCTAGTATTTTATGGTAGCTTTTTGAACAGAAGATTTAATAAGTTGAAAACCGGGGAATAATGATACGTAGAATTTCAGGTTGCATATCAATTTCAAATGGGGGAAGCAATTAGGGCTTAAGAATATAAGCCATTTAACGATAGAAATATAATAATTTTTCGTTTTCATCTTAAGGGTTAGATATACTCTTATCGGTATTACTCCAAAGCAGCCACTTTGTGGGATATCCAATTTCATCAAAAGTTAAAGATCTCCCTGCGGAAGATGCCGAACAGCGTGGTTCAATCTAAGGTTCAAATATCGAAGTAATTTATAACCTCTTGCAAAGCAGTGCTTCACAATAATTGCCTGAAGTCTCCGACGTGTTTTCAAACAGGCGGCTGATTGCTTTTATTAAGAGATTTATCAGGTTTTAAAAGTATCAACGCCACTATCCAGACAACTATAAATGGAATTAATATTATACCGAAAAATGCTAAACTAAGAAATTGCAATATCAAAAAAACTAGTGGAACGTATATAACCAACTTGTAAGACTTGTGGAAATGATAAATTATTGGTAATATAATCATACAAATGTGAGCTATAACCAAGAAAACCCAATGCACTATATGGTATGTGCTTAAGTTAGTTGCGCCATGTGAACTCAACAAAATTCCCGGAATACCTACAAAAGCAGACTCATATAAGAATTCGAATTGGCGATTTATCGAATATCCCGTAAATAAGCTTTGGACAGCTAAAATTACTAGAAGCAAATAACCAATAGTCTTTTTCATAATTAAGGGCTTATCAATTACACGGGCCTTTGCCAATTACTCCAGTTGTTGGGCCGTCAACAGCACCAGGAGTGTTTCGTAGCACTTGCCCAAAGTTTCCCGGGGTGTTCTTAAACATGCCAGAGGTCGAGTTTCCAAAACTGCCACCTGCCGCATTCCACCAGCTTATTCCCGCATCAGTACAATTATTTTCATCAGCACTAGTATTTGTTAAAATATAATCCTTGTTATCGAAGTAATTTTTAACCCCTTGCAAAGCAGCGTCAAATTGAGTTTTGGTCACACTTCTGGTTAACCTAACATCAGCATCATGCCCGCTATTATCTTCCATGGTACCTTTAGATGATCCTGAAGTAACAGAAGGGTAAAAACCTAACGTTTGCCTCACGCTCGTTCCATCTACCTTATTCTTCTCGAAGGTTACAAACGTATGCCCGACATCGAAATGATTTCCGGCTGTTGATCGATAGACAATTCCTGTCGGCACCCCATAAGGATTATTAGTGCGGGTTCCGATAGGTATAGGCAGTTCATAAACCACGTTAAACCAATTACTTTGGCCCGCGACAGGTTGATCTACATAGATAGTCATCGTATAACCCTGGGCTACTTTTCCATCTGAAAAGCAATCTATGTATTTCTGTATATTCTGTATTTTCGGGTTTCCGTCATCGACAGCTACGGCATTACTTAATTGACTTTCCAAACTTTCGCCACCGCCACCGCCACTGCCACCTGGCCCGGGGTCTCCGCCGCCTCCCGAGCCGCTTCCGCTTCCCGAGCCGCTCCCGCTAGCCACCGGGCAGGTTACTGACAGAAATGTCTGCGTCCAGGAGATGAGACAAAGAGTTTCAGAATCCCACTCCTTATCAACTTGAACGTGGATTGTGCCGCCCTCGCAATAAGAAGGCGGAAAACCAACATTGTCGGGAAAGATAATCGAACAGTTGCTACTTCCCGAAGACAGCCTGTCGGTATTAGGGGTTGACATGAGCAGGCCCCGCGCCCGCCCCTGGACTGGCATGGAGAGGATCCTGGTCTCTTTCGCGGTCAGTTTCCCGCCCTCGAAGTTGCGGCTCTTTGTATAGTTGTAGTTTATGTCGTACATTAAGACGGCACCGTTATAGTTGCCTATCGCGTTGCCATCGTAATTCTTCAAGACAAGATCTATGTTCTTTTGAAGATCGTACTTTTTCGCCAAAATCTCCACAATCTTGCCGCCAGAGACGGTATTGCCATTAAGGGTAAAAAAGAAAAACCGCATAAACTGCATATCCTTGTCGGCTACCAGAACGTCCGACGCAGGTACCACAAGCATGGCTTCCCTATTGGTGGTGTTAACGGTATAGGCATCATTCCAATGTGGCTTAAGAATCAGCTTCCCACTGTTTGTTTCCATGTGCTGTACCCGCCAAATTTTTGCGGCATCCATCTGCATGGAAGGTGGCGCATCTCGGTTGTTCACAAAATTGCTGATGTCTTTTCTGCAAGCAAATAGAAGCAAGCAGACCCCAAGAAAAGGCTGAGTGCCAAAAGCGTGTTTTTTCTCATGATCTGGTGTTTTTCGGCTATCTTATTTACAATGTAAATACAATGTTTTATCGTAGCAAGTTTTTTACACGAAATTTGTTTTACAAGTATTTAACCCTAGGCACAAGGCGTAATCAACGAGAAATGTTAGCCTGCCAGATATAAAAAGGCGGTAGATCGATTCTATCGATAAAATAGTAGTTGAGCGCGATAAACAGGTGGATTACAACCAAAAGGAGCACGAGAGAAACGGCAATATAAATGGAAAGGCGTTTATGTGCTTGGATATTTTGCATGTTCTTTGAGGATCTTAAAATCCGGGTGGCGCTAGATGGTTTTCTTTAACCGCTCCTTAACGCTATAAGCGTCTTTCCAGACCATTACATAATTTTTTGATGTCCAAATCAAAAAAGAAAAATAAAAAATACCAATGGCGATGACCAATTTATTGAAGTGATAAAAATTAGAAGAATATTTAACAAATACAATCGAGATCGCTAGGCAAACGCCTATGGCAGAAATGTAGGCATAACGGTCTGCAATAACGGCGAATCTAGCCAACGAAAGCAGGTTGCTGGCCAAACAGATATGGATAAGAAAAAACAGACCACAAAATACCACCCACTTATTTGACAGGAAGTCTTTCACTAAAAATAAAATTAAAGGTATAGAGCATACATGTATCCAAATCCATTTGGGAACGGGCTCATTTTGTTGAAACGGAAAAGGATATAGGTAAGAAAGATTGACCGGCAACACACATTTAACCAAGTATTCGGTTATGCTGTAAAAGAATAGGGGAATGCGCTGCCAGAAAGAATAGAAGTTGGTCTGATCCAACTGTTGAGAATCTAACGTGGCTAGTCCTAACAAAATGGCCAATATAAACAGGGGAAGTTTTTCCATCCAGACCATACTTTCTATCAGGTTCCTACCGTACACAAAATCCAACAAGAGCAAACATAACGGCAGGGTAACGGCCTGCTCTTTTGCGCCGAAGGACAGTAGAAAGAAGAGCATGGTGAAATAGAAATACCGGGTTTTCTGAAGCAGAGGTAGCTTTGGTAGCTTATTAGCGCCAACAGATAAAAGGTTGCATAAATCAATACCTTCGATGCAGCAACCCATGCCACAGGCTCTATGTTAATTGGCATAACCGCAAAGAGCAAACAGGCGATAAGGGATACCGAGGCTCTCTTATCTGCCGATTTGGGATCGACCACCCAGAAGCTTTTTCAAGAAAAGATAGATCAGTCCACAATTTATAAAATGAATGGCCACACTAGCCATATGGAAAACTCCTGCGCGGTAGCCGAATAACTTGTATAACAGCGTATAATACAATTGATTGATTGGCGCGTATTGCCCATGATAGAAATCCGTTAAAATTAACCAAAGGTTGCTAGGGGCAAACCCGCCCTCGGTATAAAAATTCGTTACGAACCATTGGTCGTCCCAGCCAAACAAAAAGTCAAAGCGGTAAACTGGCCAAAATACAAAGATTGTGGCTAACGGTATAAGGGCGAGATGGAATAAAATTCTACTGTCTAGATAGACTTTTCGTATTTTGTCCATGGCCGACCGATGGTTATTTTTTACAAGTTAGTAATTATGCAGAAATTGGATTACTCAATGGACTTAATTTTTTGTAGGTATTTTGCGATGTAATAAAAACTTGAAATGTAAATTTTGCACGTTGTCATAATGAAAATCAGAACAGCTGTTATTACAGAGTTATTTAGGAGGCATTATTGGCTCTTGCTTTTTTTTGTTTCGGTAGGTTATTTTGGATTTTGGTCGTTTTATAAACTAGATATTCTTCCTGGCTTACATGGCGACGAGGCCTGGTCAGGTTTAAAAGCCAACGACTATATAAAAGATGGGGTAACCGGTTATGCAGGCATGAACAACTATACCGGCATCTTTCAACCACTTCTAAATGCGTTTAGCTTTAAATTGCTCGGTGTTGGGGTCTTTCAGCTTAGATACACTACTATTGTGTTTAATTTGTTGGGCATTGGGATGATATTATTCGGTCTCGCCAAGATTAAAAAGCTATCGGCATTTATCTTTTTGTTGCTCTTTGCGCAGTCTGCACTTTTCTTGACTTCAGCTAGGATAGCTTGGGAAGTGAACACTTTCCAACTGTTTTTTATGGGGGTTATTTTTTTAAGTGTTATTAAGATTAATATGGGCGTGATCAAACCGCCACCACTCGAAAAATTCCCGTTCGCCACAACCCCGATCGTTTTGGTACTATCAATAGCGAAATCTGCACCTATGGTAGACCCAATATTGTGCTTTTTATCAATATCATGGTTGGCATTTAGATAAACCTTTCCATTTGTCGTTCTATCATTGTCATAATCCATAGCATAATGGCCAAAATTATGGCTGTAATTGACAAACAAATTAACTTTACCCTTACGATAGTTGATACCCAGATTCGTATTTTGCTTTAATGTTTCGCCATATCCAACACCTGTGTTGATATTGCCGCTGAAGCCCTCTGCGAGGGACTTCTTCAGCACAAGGTTGATAATTCCGCCGGTGCCAGAAGCATCATCATCCTATGAGGGGTTTCTTATCACATCGATTGATTTCAGATCAGAGGAAGGCATAGATTTGAGCAATTGTCCGAGATCTGCAGCTTGCAGGTAGGTCTGTCGACCATTGATCATAACCAAAGCTTCACCAGTTCCGTTTAACGTAATGGAGTTGTCCTGGTTGACGATAATCGCCGGAGTTTTCTATAATGCCTCTAGCGCATTTAAGCCCTTTCCAGTGGTGCTGTTTTCTACGTGGTAGATCAGCTTCCTTCCCTCTATCTTGACGATTGGTTTGTTGGCGAAATCTTGCACAACTACTTCTTTAAGCGTTCTAGTTTCCGTCATAATTTTTAGTATGCCCAAATCTGCATCTCCCGTGACCTTGATCGTTTTCCCCTGATAAGCCGGCGTACCCAAGTAGCTTATTGATAGGACATAGCTCCCTTCGCTAACAGAAAAAGAAAATCTACCATCTACTTCGCTCACTTTTCGACTTACTATCTGTCCTGTGCCAACATCTTTTAAGATCAGCGTTGCGCCACCTATCACTTCGTTTTTTTCGTCTTGTATTTTTCCCAGCAAATTATATTTAGTGCTGTTTTGTGCAAAGGCAGTCAGAAAAAAGACAGCCGATAGTAACGTTAGCTGAGATACTTTTATAACGATATTTAGCATAAAGGTATATTGATGCTTTAAAAGGATGAGCATGGCAAATACTTTGGAGCTCTAAAACTAACTAATCTAATCCGTCTTAACTCCTATCAATATTTCCCAAAATAAAAATTACGGAGCTTATTTTGATAAACTGCTTTCTAGTTATCTTCGATTTCTAATTTTCTGTTGTCTTTTATTCTTTCAAATCTTAGCATCAAGCTGGCCAAGTTTACAAATAGAAATACTCTTTGAGATTGAAGGCCTTAAAAAAACAGTTTAACAAAAATTAAGCCTAAAATGAAAATATATAAAATATAAAACGGTTGGAGTACATGCTCATAAAACAGTCTAATAATGTTAAATAATGTAAATTTACCTGATAGGGATTAAATTTTAAAAGACATCAAACCCAAAGAGTCCTTTACGTGAAAATCGAGAATTAATTCCAAACAAGATGTAAATTTTGGCTTTTTAATACCTATTCCTTAATACGCCAAGGTAATAAAGCATTCAAAGTAGGTAGCTAAATCATTATGCTTTGATATTACAAAGAGCGTATCCTTCTGGAACTTCTTTATCTAACCATTCGATGGGAAATTCAGTATAGTTGGAAAGTGTTTTCCTATCATCTGCACAACGTTGCTAACTAGTTCTTGCTCTTTTTCGGTACGCGAACTCCTTTTTAGGTAAGAAAGCATACTATTTTCATGGCTAGCAAACAAATGCAGTAATAGTTGCAAAGCGCACTTAAATAAATTCCAGGCTCAGTATGGACAAAAAAAGCGGGATGCCACTAGAGATTGTTTCTTATAAAAGAGTGATCCAATACTAATCTTTTTGTTAGCTCAGTTAAGTCCGCACAAAGCATTGGAAACTTTCTTTTTGCACTTCTGATATGTTTGAGCATTTCAGTTCTATAAGTCCACGCTTAGGTTGCTAAATAAACAAGACCTAAAGGAAAGATGTTTTTGGGATAATAACTATGTTTTGTCTCTAAAAATTTGTCGGCAATTTAAATACGTTGAAACCTAAAGTTAAGGATATCGCAATTAATAACAGCGTTTCTTTCATAGAATCAGGATAATTGTAAATTCCATAAAACCGTCGCAAAAACGTCATTGGTTAATAATTTGTATATTGCGACAATAATTTATATTTTTTTTATAAATGTCGTATATGGATGTAGCCCAAAATAAGATACAGGCTCCCGGAATTAGTGAGCTACTTGGCGGAGTATCGTCTTTGAAAATATCGATACAAAATTATTACGACCTTGTATTGCTTTCGAGAGCTGGCATCAGCAAAGCCTCGGCAGAGTCAGTGATCAGTTTTACGGGGATGTCCAAAAAAAGCTTTGTAGAAGATATTTTGAACCTATCCATAAAAACCCTTGAGAGAAAACAGGCTGATGATAAGCTCGACAAGAGAACATCTTCCCTGGTGATTGAGGTTGCAAGGGTGCTTGAACATACCTATAAGGTGTTCGATGATAAGGCAAAAGTCCAAAAATGGCTTTCTAAACCGAACAATGCGCTGCACGGGGAAACCCCGTTATCCCTTTTTTCTACACCAACGGGAATTGGTATGGTTGAGGACGTCCTAACAAGAATAGAGGAAGGAGTCTACTCCTAGATGCGCCTATATAGAATTGTAAAATCTGAAAAGAGGACAAAAGATTTATCCGGCATGGGCGCTTTTCGGGCAGGTGGAAGATGGAACGATAAGGGAACTTATGTATTATATACCTCTGAAAATTCGTCCTTGGCTTTTTTGGAAAATCTTGTACACTTTGATCTGGACGAAATCCCAGATGATTTGTATGTCATGGAAATCAGTATTGCAAAAGAGGATCTGATCTATCAGATTCCAGACGCTGACTACCCCAACGATTGGCTTAACTCCGATAACCTTGCATGTAAAAAACTTGGAGACAAACTATTTGCCGATCATAAACTATTGGGAATAAAAGTTAGGTCGGCAGTCAACCGATCTGAATATAACATTTTACTGGATCCACTATTTCCCGGATACCATGATCTGATAAATGTAATTAATGTGGTTAAGATTCCAGTTAATCAACGCTTAATCTAAATCAATTTTTTGTAAGTCCTCTCATTAAACAGGGGGTGGCTGTTGCAGAAGTGGTTTAAATAGAAGACTTCAACTCCAAATGTGATATCCTTTAAAATTTTACTTAAACAATAGTGCGTAGATGAAAAATTTTATCAAAATAATAATATTTTGCGGTTTGCTTTCATCTTGTATGAGAACGAACACAAAGATAACCCATACTCAATATAAAATGTTACTCACAGAAGCGTTTAAGTCAGATAGTTTTTACCCGGAATTTAAATCGCTCAATATAGATAGTTTAAATGTAAAGTTTAATCAAAATTTTTCAGACATTTTAAAGGTTAATGAGGTAACATTATTTATAAATCAAAACAAAAGTGGCTTAAACAGTTTAAAAACGCTTATAATTACTGTTGATTCCGTATCAGATACTCAAAAGGCTCTTAAAATCACCACTATAAGAAATGCCGCACCCAGTTCGAAATATATAGGTAATTTTATATTAACCAATGATAAAGAAAATTGGAAAATAAAATATGTTAGTTCCGGTTTTTACGACTATAGGAAGGATTAAACTATTTAATATTTTTCGCCTTTAACCTATATTTTCCTGTGGGTGTAAATATTTAATTTTTTTCCATCTTGCTTTCAGCGAAAAATCCTAGCACTGACACCTCCATTTTGTATAGGAAATAAATTTTCGTACACCTTTTTTCTAGATCAGAACTCAAAACGATAGCGCCCTAATAATTAATATGCTCGATCTTAAATAAATATAAACAGTTTCTAAATCATTTGGGCGTTCCCCTGAAGAGGGTCGCGCTTTACGTTACAATCTTTTTGTTCGTTCCTCGCAAAAAGGATTTCCTCTGCAATACACACATGCTAGGTCTTGCGCTAACGATGGGAATGGCATCCTCCTATGTTTGAATAATAATAATTTATCATCAAATTTATAGAAATAAG
>NZ_JBSSEL010000033.1:0-18176 GCF_054061655.1 Pedobacter sp. UYEF25
TTTTTCTGCATCGGTAAAATCTTTACCTGCTTTTTGAATCATATTTTTGCCCATATTTTACACTTTTTTGTGTAAACCTATTCTAGGACAAGACATTAGCCCGACCCCTTGCGGAGTTGGGGGCACGCCCAAAAACACAAAATTATCTCATAATGTAATCATCTGCGATCTCCACCAGTTATCTTTAAAGTGGTTTTTTGTTGAAAAAATACCTGTTGTGATCAAAAAAAATACCATGTTTGGGATTGTAGAGATTACCTTTCTTAAGTTCAATACCACCAGTCGAAAGGAGTCGAACAGTGCAAAAAAAAACACCCATAATCAATTGTTAAAGTGGCAAAGAGATGGAATTTTAGAAAAGATAGTACTCGAGATTATTACCTCTAAACCGTGAATCTTAGTCTTTAAGAAATCTAATCAACTGAATTTCCTGGTTGATGGCGGTCAATTAATCAATCTCTTTTAATTTATGCTTAATTTTGACGGTTCATCACATCACAATTTTAATACACATTGGGAAAAGACAAATTACGGCGATTTGCGGAAATTAATGACTTTGCAAACGTATATCAATTAGAAGAAGCCACACCATTGAAGGGCAATTGGGCAAGCAACCATTTTAAGAACAGCAATCCATTGGTTTTAGAACTTGCCTGCGGAAAAGGTGAATATGCTGTAAATCTCGCAGAGTTGTTTCCCAACACAAATTTTATTGGGATAGATTATAAAGGCAATAGACTATGGCGCGGCGCTAAAACGGCTATTGAAAAAGGCATAAAGAATGTCGCTTTTCTTCGGATCCAGATAGAAAATCTAAAAGAATATTTCAGCGAAGGGGAATTAGACGAGATTTGGATTACTTTTCCAGATCCTCAACCACAATTGAGCAGAGAGAAAAAGCGATTGACTTCGCCGCGCTTTTTAACAGAATATAAATCGCTTTTAAAAAAAGGCGGAAAAATAAATCTAAAAACAGATAACGATCAGCTTTACAGATATACCTGCGAAACGGTGTCGGCGCTTGGCTTATTCACACACAAATCTACAGACCATTTGTACATTTCGGATGTGTTGGATGAAGTGTTGTCGATAAAAACGTATTATGAAAAGAAATATTTGTTGCACGATAAAAACATCAATTATATCCAATTTTCTTTCGATTAGATGAGTAATAACTTTTACGAACAGGTTTATGAAATTGCTCGTCTTATCCCAAAAGGTCGGGTAACTTCTTATGGCGCTATTGCCAAAAGTTTGGGCGCAGCAAAATCTTCTAGAATGGTCGGAACGGCCATGAGCGTTTCACATTTGGCTTCACCAAGTGTGCCTGCACATAGGGTAGTAAATCATGGTGGGCTACTTACGGGAAGATTTCATTTTAATCCGCCGGAGCTTATGGAAGAATTGTTGCTTAAAGAGAACATACGGGTGGAAGACAATAAAGTGATCGATTTTAAAATGATTTTTTGGAATCCAATGGAAGAAATTATAATATAACTGGAAGGCTTTTATGGTAATCTGTGATTGTGAAAACAATTAAAATGACAATCCCAACGCAGGCATAATAAGTTTCATCAATATTATTACCTTTAAAAATAGTGAATGCCAAAATTACAAGAATTATTCCAACCAAAAGCTCCACATAACCGTGGATTTTGAAGGGAATTATTTTGAGAATTCCGCCGCTAAAATCGGTTGTTACTGTCATTAAAAAGTGAATTCCGGCAAGCACATAAGAAAGAATTGCTGCATGTGCAGAAAGAGAAATGAGGTCTGGAAGTGCCAATAGCGCAATAACGGTCAAGAAATCCAATACCGCATGCGTTTTGGCCGAGATAATTTTCATAGAGAAGATACTTAGTTTTGTAAATTAGGAATTTTTAATCGAGATAAAAAACATGGGCGCATCAGTGGATAAATTTAACGAAGAAACATCGGTATTTAACCAACGTTGCATCGAAACGGCTAACATCCACATAGAAAGTTTTTTAGCATTCTACATAACGTGTCGTGCCGCTGGTTCCCTAAAAGTAAAACAAACGAGCTGTTGGCGCCAATTAGCTTAATGGTGTTTTAGTGCGATAGTGGCATCAAATATCATTTGGGAAATTGTAGTTAAGAAGGTCTAACAACAAACGAGATAGAGGAAGTTTTGTGATTGCAAATTTCGTAGACGATAGTATTTTCGTTCTACATTATCGCAAAGCGTTTATTTATTGGGACAATTTAAGTACGTTTTTTATTATTGTTTAAATAGAATTTGAAAAAATGGAAGAGCAAGATAAATTAATACGTTGCCATTGGTGCGGCACGGATCCGTTATACATTAAATACCATGATGAAGAATGGGGAAAGCCGGTTTACGATGATAAAACATTCTTCGAATTTTTGATTCTGGAGGGTGCGCAAGCCGGACTTAGCTGGATAACCATTTTGCGTAGGCGAGAGAATTACCGGAAAGCATTTGCTAATTTTGAGGTAGAGAAAGTCGCAAACTTTAGTGAGGCAGACGTGGAGCGACTCATGCAAGATGAAGGGATTATCAGAAATAGGTTAAAAGTAAAAGGCGCCATAAGTAATGCAAACTTGTTTATAGAATTACAGAAAAAACATGGGAGCTTTTCGAACTACATTTGGGGATTTTTACCAGATGCGAAACCTATCGTCAATCTCATAAATTGCAGTAATCAAGTTCCTGCAACTATACTTTTGTCTGACGAGATAAGCAAGGATATGAAGAAACTAGGTTTTAAGTTTTTTGGGAGTACTATTTGCTATGCACATATGCAGGCCACAGGAATGGTAAACGACCATATAGCGGGTTGCATTGCGAAGTAAGATTTTTCTTTTTTTTGTTATTGCGCTAAATGCGCTTGTTAATTTCCGGCACTTTTATCTTACTTACCCCATAAATTTCAATCATACTTAGAAAACTTATTCTATCGAAAGGAGCTGTTGGAGCAATTTTACCGAATGATTCGATTAACGATAAAGAGCAATTCAGGTTGTAAGAGTGTTTTAAGTAGTTTTTTAATGCTTGATAAAAAATTAACTTAGTAGCGATTATGAGTTTAGACGAATTCAACCGCTTCCTTATTATTTTTTTATTTGCTGGGCTGTTTCTATCCTGTCAGCAAAAAGTGCCTGTGGATACATTTTCGCATCTTAGTAAAAATGTAGCATCTTGTCAGCGTAATTTGCCGACAAGATTTGGTACTGGAATTAAAGCGGTTGATCTCAAAGGTTCGGTCACCGCCAGGAAAAGAAATCGTACTGGAATGAAGTGGATTCCCGAGGGAACTTTTATAATGGGCGCATCTGATAAAGAAGGTAGACCTGACGAATACCCAACCCATTTGGTAAAAGTTGATGGTTTTTACATGGACGCCACAGAAGTGACCAATGCTCAGTTTGCGGCTTTTGTAAAATTGACGGGTTATAAAACAGTTGCCGAAAGAAAACCAGATTGGGACGAGCTAAAGAAGCAGCTTCCTGCCGGCACACCGAAACCACCAGAAGACGTTTTGATTGCTTCCTCCTTAACATTTACCCCTCCAAAACATCCTGTGCCTCTAAATAATGTCTCACAGTGGTGGTCTTGGACTCCAGGCGCAGATTGGCGTCACCCTTCGGGGCCAAAAAGCAGCATTGTAGATAAAGATAATTATCCTGTTACGCAGGTTTCTTGGGACGATGCCTATGCTTATGCAAAATGGGCGGGTAAACGCTTACCTACAGAGGCAGAATGGGAATTTGCGGCTAGAGGCGGATTGAAAGACGCAGAATTTCCTTGGGGAAATGAAGCGATAGAAAGTAAAACCCCCAAAGCAAATACATGGCAAGGAAACTTTCCAACTAGAGACACCGATTGGGACGGCTTTGATGGCTTAGCCAAAACCGGCTCTTTTGCGCCAAATGGTTATGGACTTTATGATATGGCAGGAAATGTTTGGGAGTGGACGGCTGATTGGTATCGTGCGGACTATTATCAAAGTTTGTCAAATAAAACGAGCGTAAACCCTCAAGGACCTCCAACCAGCTTAGATCCAGATGAACCAACCCTGCCGCAAAAGGTAACACGAGGGGGATCGTTTATGTGCAATGCCTCTTATTGTAAAGGTTATCGCGTAAGTTCTAGAATGAAATCTTCAACAGATACAGGCTTGGAGAACACCGGGTTTAGATGTGTAGTGAGTGGTGACTAGAAAGCCGAATCTAGTTTACAGGCAATTTCATTAACTAAGGTTTTAATGATTTTTACTGCAGTGAAAATTTTACAGTTAGGCGTAAATTTTGGCCAACTATACCGGTGAGCGCTCTCCTATGTTTAGTTGATGCAGTAATAGACTTAAGTTTTGATATTTGGGATTAATTTTGGTCGATTTAACACACCTGCTTAAATCTTTGTTGGCGGAAAGTCTATCTTTTGATTTTCAGCACTAGCGATAGCCCAACTAAAGGTACGAAAGAATACCCGAATCTATTTCGAAACCGTTATCTATCAATTCACACGCAAAATCTCTTATTTTTCTTAGTGCTTTAACTTTTCTGAATTCTTTACATGGCTAAATTTCAACAATGCCACGAAAAATACCCCTCCCAATAAATTGCCTGCACTTGCCAATAGAAGCGTTTTGACGTACATGCCAAAAGTAATCTTATCTGATGAAATGTATCCAGCAAAGAGCTCTATATTTCCTACAATTGAATGATGCAAGCCTAAAAAACCAATTACAGTAGTGACCAACACAACCATTAAAATTCTACTAATGGTTTCATTTACGCTCGCTATTAACCAAGCCAACAAACCCATCAACCAGCCTGCAAAGACCCCGCTAACCAAAATTGCTTGGCCACTAAAATCTGTTAAATTATGGGCCAATTGATAAAATGTATCCGGCTTAATAGACATCATCTCATTGCCCATATAAACCGCTAAAACGCTAAAAATGCAGCCTCCAATAATATTGCCGATGTATACAATTCCCCACAGGATAATAAGATTTTTGATGGTTTCATCCCCATTTAATACCGGAAAAATAGCAAGAGTTGTGTGTTCTGTAAATAGTTCTGACCTGCCGATAATGACAAAAATAAATCCAAGCGGATAACAAAATGCGATCAACACATGCATGAAATTT
This sequence comes from Pedobacter sp. UYEF25, assembly GCF_054061655.1. NCBI lineage: Bacteria > Pseudomonadati > Bacteroidota > Sphingobacteriia > Sphingobacteriales > Sphingobacteriaceae > Pedobacter > Pedobacter sp. UYEF25. Next base: position 5,142 of record NZ_JBSSEL010000033.1, read on the forward strand.
TCAGAGCTGTTTCCCACAAACATAGAATAAGCCGCGGCCATTAAAAGCAAACTGAAACCAACCTCTAAACCTGCCGTAAATGAAGAAAGCAATAGACTAAATCTCGATCGTCGGTGTTCGTGTAAACTTGTTTCTATCTGCTCATCAAGTATCTGCGTAATCTCTTTTGGTTGTTTAGATTCTTCGTTTGCCATATCAACCATGGAAACTAAAAGTTTTACTGTTTTGTTTAGGCAATCTTTAATTAAAATAGTTTTTCCGCTATAATAATTTACAAAGCCGTATTGATTTACCACCTCAAGAAAGCGAGGCTATGTTATTAAGGAGCAAAAAATAGACTAAAATCCCTCGCTTTTACTATATTTCTTCACAATATCCGGTACCTCATCTTTAGTGATTACTAAATTGTGGTTATAGATGCGCTTTAAATAATCTTTGTCTATTTTAGTTAGATGATCTGTGTGCCATTCCATCCACCAAGACCACATCGCGCCTTCTGCCAAACACTTGTCAGGGTCTGGCGGCGTGCCACATTCGTGGTAAGCAATCGGAACCCGATCACCCACAATTTTTTTAACGGCTTTATACATGCTGGTCTGCGGATTGTCGCCGACACCATAAGTATCAGCACCTGCAATATCTACGTAAGCATCACCTGGATACCAGGCGGCGTCGGGCGTTCCGGTATAGCATAATACCCAGATTAGGTTGTTAAGCTTACGGGTTTTCGTATAATAATCATACATTGTAATCCAAAGCTTTTTAAACTTTTCAGGACCTTGTTTTCCCCACCAAAACCAGTTACCGTTTAACTCATGGAAAGGCCTCCAAATCACAGGTACATTTGCCTTTTGCAATTGCGCCAATAAATCGCCTTTTTCTTTCAACGCTGCCCAAAATACTTTATATTCTGTGGTTCCTTCCTCAAAACACTTATCGATGTCTATTTGCTTTTTACTGTTTTCGTATCCTTCGCCTAATCCTGGAGCGCCCATGTGCCACATGATCGTTGGAATTCCACCAGAGTTCCACCAAGCGATTGCCGATTTCACTTCCTCTTGATTGTCTTTGCTTGTGATAAAATCGAACCCATTGATGGCAGGTGACTTCCCTGTAACATCTTTAATGTAATTTATTTCGTTTATTCCCCAACTCGAACTCATCTGACCCGACAATATTTTCTTTCCATACAAGTCGTTGAGGTAGGCATATAACGCTCTGGCTTCTTTTGTTGCTTTTGGATTTGAAAGTCGCTTCTGGGCATTAGCAAGTAATGGAATGAAAAGTAGTGCGGCAATTAAGCATTTTATATGTTTCATATGTTTGTTGAAGTGATGTTCCAGCGATGCTTCAAAGATAAATTTTTAACCTAAATCAACGAGTAATTTCAAATGAGATTACCTTTTTTTGTGCTAGTTGCATGGACTTAAAGCGTTATTTTATTGTTTTAAAAGCGGCGCTCTTTACCAATTATTCTTTCTTTGAAATTAGATAGAGCTGAGGAAAAAAAAACCGTAAACCTGTTCGGTAGGATCTTTGGTTTATTCTGGAGTTTATTTATTTTTAAAGGTTATGGATTTAGATTGAAAATTGGCTTTGCTTTTTTAGAGTTTTTTTTAAAAGATATTGGTGGATGCTAGTAGCTGATTTAATAATTTATCGACCTTCCAAAGTGACAAAGCAACGAGCATTTAGATAAAAATTTGCCTTTCCGTTTTTTACTTGAATGTCTTTCTCCGGACTCATGTTTCGTGTTCTATCTGTAACAACAATCTTAAGTTTTTTCAAGTTTTTAGGCAATCCACTAAGATTCACTTTCCGGCCGGCGCTGTTATTAACAATTTGGATGGTACAGTTATTTCCTTCCCCTGCAAGTGCTGCGACAGATATGTCTGGTCTGCTAGAGGTTGCAACTATATGTCGTTCATTTGCTTTTATAGCAGCCAGCTGTTTTAGCTGCCAGAACCTTTGTGTTGGTTTCAAAGGGCCAGAATTTCCAAAAATTCCCCCGCCGGTTAATGGCGAATAATCCGCGGTGAGTTGCCATTGTAAAATCGAGAGCGGTTGACATATCGCCAGCAACCTCACATATAAATTAACCTCCTCTAATGCATAAGATTCCTCTTCGAAATATGCGGGATACTGCCAAGCTGCGGCATCGATACTGCCTTCGCCAACAATTAAAGGAACGTTAATTTTCGCTGCTGCTTCTGCCCATTTTTGCAAAGTTTTTGTCTCCCAACCCCTCCACGAATGGAAAGAAATGGCACCAATATACGGTCGACATTCTGGATCGTTTAGTGCGGGATAAATGAATGAGTAGGTATTTGCATCAGAATTATCTCCCAACAATAACTTCGTTTTAAGTCCCTTAGATTTAAAATAAGCGCCTAATCCCTTTATTAGTTGAGCATGTTCTTGCCCTGTCTGCCTAACATTAATTCCAAGATCAGATTCATTGAAAGAAAAGTAAGTGGCTTCTGTGTTATAATTGGCCTTTAAATAAAGTAAATAGTCGGTTATCGACTTATAAATTTGTTGAATTCTTTCTTGATTTAAGGGATTTCCCCATATCCCCTCGGGCGTTGCGCCGTTGTGTGCTTTGCCAATAATTGCCCAATCTGGCGGCGACCATGCAGAAACGATTACAGGAATATTCATTTCCGCTAGGCGCTGTGCCATTTGCATTGACTTTTCTACATGTGGATCTAGGTTTCCGTTTTTTGCAGCAGCAGCTGGGTCAATGTTCAACGCTGCCTGCCAATTTCTCCAAGGCATTTCAACGCGACCCCAGGCTACCCTCATATTTGCCAAACAATAATCAATAACTTGCGGATCTAATTTCGAATTTTGCAACCTAAAATTTCCTCCTACACCGGCAAACGGCCGACCCTTTATTGATGCGTTCAAATTAATTTCTGCAGGCGCGGCATCTATTTCTCCAGAAACACTTATGGTAAACGCCTTTTCATAAACAACACCTTTTTTAAAAAAACCAGTGTGAATTGGCAGGAATGTTTCAGTAAAATTTTTATGCTCAACAATTTTAGCTGAGTCCAAAGGCGAAATTTCGAAATGGTTTTTGCCTGTATAATTAAGCCTATTCCATTTTACGCCGATAAATACACCAGTTAGATTAATGTCCTCTTGAGCCACACTTTTTACAATTATGCGAACTACACCATCGCTTAAGTCTGTTACAGTTTCAGTAAATTCAATCCCGTTTATTTCCGTTTTTACGGTTTGAATATTCGCAACGCGATTAAACTTAGGTTTTTGAAGTTCTTTACCAGAATATTTAATTTCTGACCAACCGCCTGCGCCGACCACATTTAAGGTGGTATTAAAATCCATAAGTTGTCCACTGATTCGGATGCCCGTCAAATTTCCCCATGGCATAAGTTCTGCTTGGGCAAATGCATTGCTTGTAAAAAAAAGCAGAATGGCGCAAAAAATTAATTTGATGATGGATTGGCAAGGAGCCGACTTTGACTCAGAAATTTTTTTAAAAAACGCAATCATTTTTATTATTTGGTTAGTCGATCAAATGTGTTAATGCATATCTACACTATGCAAATTAATTAACTTCTACATCATAAAATAAATCAGCGTAGAATGTTTAAAAATACAAACTTTATTAGAAAAACCCTTAAGGAAATTATTCATATGCGAGGGCATTGCTAAAATACCTAGCAATTAAATCAATAGCAAATTCGCAACCGAGTTACATTCAAAATCTAACCGATTGAAATCTACTTTGCCGCGCCTTTATTGTAGGCTTCTATAAATCCCTGCACATCATTGCTGTTAAATCTTGTAGATTTTTCTAACTGAGATTTCAGTTCCGCATCGTCGCCCATTTTTTGAAGCAACATACTTTTAATCATGGTATATTTATTAGGATCGGTAATGGCTTTGATGGGAATTTCTTGCATAGGACCGCTGCCCGGCTTTTCTATAAAGTAATGTACGATAGGAGCACCAGGCGGTATATCTGGCCGGCTGTTTCCACCACCGCCTATTACAATTCCTCCACCAAAGCCCGCTCCGCCTGTTCCAATACCTACAGCTGGCCTAAATCTAACGCGCTTTTCTTGTTTCACTGGTGGCGCAACTTCACCTCCAATACTGTATAGGTTCAGGGTGCCGAATTCCAATACTTTCACAAATTTAAAGTCTAGATTTTTACCTCCGGCAAAACCTTTGCTCACGTAACTATCACCATTCCAAAAAAAGCTTTTTGCATCTTTCGCTTCGATAAGGGTAACCTCATTATTTTCATTACCAATAACTACAGAAGAGGTATTGGTTCCTCGAATGGTTCCGCGTACAACCTCGTCATTATTTTTAACCACAAAATCTTGAGCAGCTAAAATTTGGACGCAGCAAAAAATAGCCAGGAATAATAGAAAAGGTTTCATTTTTAAAAAACTATTAGGGTTAATCAAAGTTACAAAATTCATTTGGCTACCTGCAACACTTGATTATTTTGCTATTTCATTGTTAATGCTTTACAGCTCCAATAGGTGTAAGCGGAGCATTAAAGATATTTTTTTCACCTTTTAATTGCAAAGATTGTTGCATTTTTTTACAAAGGCTCCAGAGAAAAGCAATCCCCTTTTTCTTAATTCCTGTATATTTTGCCTTGCGATTTTGTTACTAAAGTATTTTCTGCACAGACGCAAGGTGCCTTTCTCTTTGTCGCTTATCCTTTATTCTTTGTCGCTGGTCTCATTCTTCGCCTTTGGTTTTCTAGACATCAACCTTCAGTCGTAAGTACCTGTATTTCATTTTCCGTAATCTTTCAGCCTAGAGATCAAGTGCAACCTCAGTTCCTCCCCCTTCCAATTAATTTTCGTCTAGGAGTGTAAGGCGTTGGTCGATTGTTTCCTCAGGCTAGTCTATTAGCCAGTTTTGGGCTGCAACAAATTGATGTCGAGGTCGTCTTAATTACAAAACAAGCAAAGAAATTAAAATATTTAAAAACGTATAAAAACTTAAAATTATGAAAACTCAAATCAAAACCATCATCGCAACAACTTTCGCAGCATTAACATTAACTGTTGGTTCATTGTCTGCAAATGCAGCTGTAAAACATCCGTCAGCTATTACAAGTTCAGTAAAAACTTTCAAAAAAGTTAATGTCAACGGAAATTTAGAAGTTATTTTTATCCAATCGAATAAAGAAGGCATAAGCTATGCCGACGATAATTTTGGAATCGCCAAAGTAACTCAAGAAGGCGATCAGCTAAATATTACTTCCATAACCAATGGGGTAACCAAACTTGTTGTTTATGTAAAGGACATTTACAGAATACAAGGCAGTGGTAACGCGGTAATCAGTACAGAGGGAAAATTGGATGTGAATAATCTACAAATTTTTCTAAAAGAAAATGCAAAGGCGAACATTAATACAACCACTTCGAGCCTATATACCGTGCTTAATGATAATTCTTCCCTAATACTAAGCGGAGCCACAGAAAATCATATCTTAACTAGAAGTAAAGACAGTAGTCTTGTATTGGCTCATTTCGACGCTAAAAACACCGATTTAGGAGGTCAAACTGCACTGAACAATTCTGATAAATTTGCAGTTACAAAATAATAAACCCACCCAAATTTACCTAAAGCGATGAAAATTTTTCATCGCTTTTTTTGTTTGCTGGACGTCCTAGTTTCAAGCGGTGTGTTTTGATCGTTTATTCAACATCGTCAAACCATTCAATTATTCGATGGTGCGTAAGGGATTTGAGCGGAAAAACCGCAGCAAGGTACGAGCGAGGATTTGCAGCGTTAGCCCGACCCCTCGCACAGCCGGGGACATTCCCAAATGATTATAGTTGATCCTTTTTCTAAAGACGAATTTATCTGCAATCGATAGAGCTGCTTAAAATAAATGTTTTATTGTGTTTTTTGGCCGTTCTCTCGACCGCGATTTTCGAGATGCTTTGGATGAGGTTATCTGTTACAATCTTTCGCCCCGACCAACACAAAATATGTATCGTACCTTTATTTTAACATTTGCAATGACATTCTTTAATTGGTTTTTGGAGTCAATTAACAATATATTGGAAAGCGTGTTAAAGCGCCGAAATAGGTAGCAATAGTGTTGACCTTAAAAATCTTAGTATGCTAGGAGATGATTCAAGATATTGAACAGCACAAAAAATAAAATTATTCCTCCTGTTAAACGTTTGTCCTCGGCCGCGTGCTAAGCCGCCACGGCATGTTATATAAGTACAATATTTTGATTGCTAACGCTAACTAACGAAGCATCTTTTTCGATAAAGCTTAAACTTTAGTTACTTTTATTGCCCGACGAATATATTTTCGTGAACCTTGCATTTAAAACTTGTTTATCAACATGGCTAATAAAAAATTATTTCTTCTAGATGGAATGGCGCTGATGTATCGCGCGCACTTTGCATTAAGTAAAAATCCACGTTTTACATCAAGCGGTATCAACACTTCTGCGGTAATGGGCTTCACAAATACCTTGTTAGAAGTGATAAATAAAGAACAGCCTACACATATCGCAGTTGTTTTCGATACTGCCGCACCCACAGAAAGACACATCACTTACGAAGCTTACAAAGCTCAACGGCAGGAGATGCCGGAGGATTTGGCCGCGGCAATGCCATTTGTTATTAAACTGATTACGGGATTTAACATTCCAGTAATTACCTCGGACGGCTATGAAGCCGATGATATAATTGGCACTCTGGCCAAAAAAGCCGAGAAAAAAGGATTTCGGGTGTTTTGCATGACGCCAGATAAAGATTTTGCCCAACTGGTGTCAGAAAATATCTTTATCTACAAGCCTAGCCGAATGGGAAATGGGATGGAAATTTTGGGCGTAAAAGAAATTTTAGCAAAATGGGAAATAGAAAATGTACTGCAGGTGATAGATATTTTGGGACTTTGGGGAGATGCTGTGGATAACATACCTGGAATCCCTGGCATTGGTGAGAAAACAGCAAAATTATTGATTCAAAAATATGGGTCCATGGAAAATATTATTGCCCATAGCCACGAACTGAAAGGCAAACAGCGTGAAAATGTAGAGAATTTTGCTGATCAAGGTTTGCTATCTAAAAAATTAGCAACGATTATTTTAGATGTTCCAATAGAGTTAGATGAAGAAGATTTATGTCTCTGCGAACCAAACAGAGATTTATTGGAGCCTTTGTTTACTGAGTTGGAGTTTAGGACGCTCGGACGAAGAGTGTTTGGCGATGCGTTTTCTGTTGGCACCGCAAAAATTAACGAGGGCACGCAAACCGATTTGTTTGGTGGAAATATGGGTGGAGAAGTGGTCTATAAAAGTTTGGCGGAAGAAGAACCGGCAGAGGTTATTCCCGTAAAAACCATCCTAGACACAGCACATAATTATCATTTGGTAGAAATTGAAGAAGATTGCGCAGCGCTCATTAAAATTTTGCTTGCTGAACCAAGAATCTCTTTTGATACCGAAACGACCAGTACAGACGCCAACATGGCTGAACTGGTTGGACTTTCTTTTGCAATAAAGCCTGGAGAGGGTTATTATATTCCTATTTCAGCAGATCGGGCGGAAGCACAAATAATTATCGACCAGTTTAAGGTTGTTTTAGAAAATGAAGCCATTGAGAAAATCGGCCAGAATATCAAATACGACATCTTGGTGTTGAGTTGGTATGGCGTTCAAGTCAAAGGCAAATTATTCGACACCATGCTGGCGCATTACCTTATTGATCCAGATACCAGACACGGGATGGATGTTCTTGCAGAGAACTATTTAAATTATGCGCCCATTTCTATCACGAAGTTGATTGGTGCGAAGGGGAAAAACCAAGGTACAATGCGTGACGTTGCCATTATTGATGTGGTTGATTATGCCGCAGAAGATGCCGACGTAACGTTGCAATTAGCCCATATTTTTGAACCAAAACTTTTAGAACTCAATGCAGCTAAACTTGCCGAAGAGATAGAAAACCCCTTGGTATATGTGCTTGCAGACATAGAGAAACAAGGTGTAAGGATTGATGTTGAAACCTTACTCAATTATTCGGCAGAGCTGGAAAAGGAAATTATTCAGTTTGAACAAAACGTGTATGATAAAGCTGGTGTGAAATTTAACCTTGCTTCACCAAAACAATTGGGAGAAGTATTGTTCGACAAATTAATGTTGGACCCAAAAGCAAAGAAAACCAAAACCGGTCAATACCAAACAGGTGAAGATGTATTACTGGCTTTGGCCCATAAAAGCGATATTGTAAAGGATATTTTAGATTTTAGGCAGTTGCAAAAACTTAAATCTACGTATGTTGATGCGCTTCCGTTAATGGTAAATCCAAAAACAGGTAGGGTACACACCTCTTACAATCAAGCGGTTGCAGCAACAGGCAGGTTAAGCAGCAACAATCCAAATTTGCAGAACATTCCCATCCGCACTGAGCGTGGACGAGAAGTTAGAAAAGCTTTTATTCCTCGAGATGAAAATCACATCATCCTTTCCGCAGATTATTCTCAGATAGAACTGCGCATCATCGCCGAAATTAGTAAGGAGGAGAATATGTTAGAAGCTTTTATAAACGGAATAGACATTCACACGGCAACCGCTGCAAAGGTTTATGGCATCGCCATAGAAGACGTGGACAGCAATCAACGTAGAAATGCGAAAGCAGTAAATTTTGGCATCATTTACGGTCAGTCCGCGTTTGGGTTATCGCAAAACCTAAACATCCCACGAAAAGAGGCCTCAGAAATTATTGAACAATATTTTGCCCAATATCCTGGTATAAAAAGATACATGGCAGATACCATGAATTTTGCCAGAGAAAATGGCTTTGTAGAAACCATAATGGGTAGGCGACGTTACCTAAGAGACATCACTTCTGTCAATCAAACAGTACGCGGTTATGCAGAAAGAAATGCCATAAATGCTCCGATACAAGGTTCTGCAGCAGATATGATCAAAATTGCGATGATCAACATTCATAGAGAAATGAAGGCAGAGAATCTGAAATCAACCATGACCATGCAGGTGCATGATGAATTGGTTTTCGATGTGTTAAAAACCGAGAAAGAGTTAATGAAAGACATTATAAAAGATAAAATGGTAAATGCAATGAAGCTTACCGTACCAATTGTAGTGGAGGTTGGCGAAGGTAACAATTGGTTAGAGGCACATTAAATTAGAATATCCTCCTGTAGTCCTATTTATGGATGGGTCATCGATTTTTACAAAAAGAAAACAGCTAGAGGAGCATTTTTTGAGCGATAAAATATCCATTGCTTAACTTTGGAACAGTTATGATAGATAATGATTTTTTCAGTACTCTTTTCAATCGGCAAAAAAGAGCTCAAGCGGTTCCTTCAAATAAGGAGATTGCATCTTGGGCTTATAAACTTTTAGCCATTCTTTTTCCGGAAACATCCGATAAGGTTTTTACAAGTTCAGAAGCCATTGCAGAGGAGTTTGAGGTTATTCAAAAAGACTTACACCGATTGCTTGAAGAAACTCAGGCCTGTTTAGAGTGTGATAATAAGGTTATTGCAGCGCAATTTATGCAACGGGTGCCGAGTATTTTGGCTGTTCTAAAAACCGATATTTCTGCATTGACTAGCGGAGACCCTGCCGCAAATAACGAATATGAAGTGATAAGAACATACCCGGGCTTTAAAGCAATTGCTTTTTATCGTTTTGCTCATCAGCTTTATCAATTAAATGTTCCGTTAATTCCGCGTATTTTAACTGAATATGCGCATTCTCGAACCGGAATAGACATTCATCCCGCTGCAGAAATTGGAAATTACCTTTGCATCGATCATGGAACCGGTATTGTTATCGGCGAAACCGCGGCTCTTGGAAACCATGTTAAATTATATCAGGGCGTTACACTCGGTGCTTTAAGTGTTAGTAAAAGTTTGGCAGGTACAAAAAGACATCCAACTGTCGAAGACCACGTGGTGATTTATAGTAATGCTACTATTTTGGGTGGAGAAACTGTAATCGGCGCTCATAGTATTATTGGCGGTAACGTGTGGATAACCAAAAGCGTACAAAAAAACTCAACCGTTTACCACACGCCCATCATAAAAGTGGTAGACAATACTAATTTTAATGTTTTATGAATTCGTTGATCGATTTGGTTGGAAATACACCAATGGTTGAGCTGAGGCGCTTAAATCAAAACCCAGACGTGACTGTTTATGCAAAATTAGAGGGAAACAATCCTGGGGGAAGTGTTAAAGATAGGGCGGCTTTAAATATGATCCAATCTGCTTTAGCGCGTGGAGATATTAAACCGGGAATGAAACTTATTGAAGCGACAAGCGGAAACACTGGAATAGCTTTGGCTATGATGGCACGCCTTTTTGGATTAGAGATAGAGCTTGTTCTACCACAAAATTCCACTAAAGAACGTACCCTTACTATGCAAGCTTTCGGCGCAAAAGTTATTTTATTAGATGGAATAGAAAAATGTAGGGATTATGCGGAGGAACGCGGTACAAGCGATGAGTATTTTTTGTTAAATCAGTTTTCAAATAAAGATAATTATCTTGCGCATTATAAATCTACCGGTCCTGAGCTTTGGAGGGATACAAATCATAAAATTACGCATTTTGTAAGTTCAATGGGTACCACAGGCACCATTATGGGAAGTTCTATGTATTTGAAGGAAAAAAATAAAAACATTCAAATTGTTGGTTGTCAGCCCACCGAAGGATCATCGATACCTGGCATTAGGAGATGGCCTAAAGCGTATCTTCCAAAAATATTTGATGCAACTAGGGTGGACCGAGTGATTGATGTGAGTGAGGAAAACGCTACCCAAATGACTCGCAATTTGGCAAGGATTGAGGGTATTTTTGCAGGCATGAGCAGCGGCGGCGCCTGTTATGCTGCGCTAAAATTAGCGGAAGAATTATCAGAAGGAACAATAGTTTTTATCGCTTGTGATAGAGGAGATAGATATTTAAGCAGCAATTTATTTGATGAATAATTCTTCACTTTATCTTCATTATTAAACACCATCTTTACTTTATAATCAAAAAAAGAAATTGTTATGAAGAAATTATTTATGATGTTGGCTATGGCGGTGTTTGGCTTTTCTGCAAGCTATGCGCAAACACCTGCAACTACCACAAGAAAAGAGGTCAAAGCAAAAAAGACTGCAGTAACTAAAACGGCAAAGGCAGAAAATGCAAAAGTTTCCACAGCACCGATGGCAGCAAAAACAACGGCGGCAAAAGTGGAGAAGACAACGTCTACAACGGTAAGCAAAACAAAATCTGCACCGGCGAAAGTTGAGAAAAGTGTATCTGGCGTAAAATTAAAAGCCGACGGTACGCCTGATAAAAGATATAAAACAGTAACTAAAGTTGGTCCCGTTAAAAAGGATGGAACACCAGATATGCGTTACAAAACAAATAAGAAACAGTAAGTTTAAGTTTAGGTTTAGTTGAAAAGGGCTGCATCGAAAGATGCAGCCCTTTCTTTATGGTTTAGAAAGCCTAAAGTTAATAAATGCATCGATTACAAGACTATTGTTTCACCAATTTTTGGCAACAACAATACGTGGTTTTCCCGCTTAAATTTATCATTGGCTTCTTCAATGTCTATTTCTATAACCGGAAAAGTGTTGTAATGTACTCCAATTACCTTATCGCAATTAATATACTTGGTTGCAATTAGTGCATCGTCTACATCCATAGTATAATTTCCGCCGATGGGTAAAATGGCATAATCCAATTTGTAAAGATCTGCCAAGATTTTCATCTCAACTGTTAATCCCGTATCTCCTGCAAAATAAATTTGCTTCCCCTCTAATTCCAACACAAAACCTGCCGGATTTCCGGCATAAGATCCATCCGGCAAGCTAGAAGAATGTAGCGCAGATACCATTCTTACATTTCCAAAATCGAACGCAAACTTTCCGAAATTCATCGAATGTACATTTGTAATGCCTTGCTGCTCTACCCATGCAATAATTTCTGGAATTGCCACAACGGTTGCATTGGTTTGCTTAGCAAGTGCGATTAAGTCAGCAACATGGTCGCCGTGTCCATGACTAACAAATATATAATCTGCTTCTATTTTTCCCATGTCTATGCTTTTAGCTAATGGATTGGGCGAAATAAAAGGATCGAAAAGTATTTTTTTGCCGGCAGCTTCTAATAAAAAGCACGATTGGCCATAATAGGTATATTTCATATTTTTTTTAAATATAAGACTAGAGTAAACGGGGAAATTTTCAGCTGTTTAAAACAATTAGAACTATTTTTCAAGTTATCCACCCTGTCCAAACATCCCACCGAGACCGCCAAGCATGTCTTTTGTGGCTGACTGCATTTCCGTGGCACTAATTTCCTCTGCATTTGCTAACGCTTTATTAATCGCTGTTAATAATAATTCTTCTAGCGCCTCTTTATCCGCTCCGTCTAAAAACGCTTGGTTTATGGAAATCCCGGTGATTGCTTTATTTGCGGTTGCGGTAATCTTTATTGCTCCGCCTTCTACCTCTCCAAATACAGAAATGGTATCCAAACGTTTTTTAATCTCTTCGGCCTTTTGTTGTGCCGCTAATAACTGATCGAACATAATAAGTTGTTTTTAACTTAACGAAATTATTGCCATTTGTGTTTTATAAACCATGGCTTTTTATAGAAAAAAGTACAATAAACGGCAATAATTAAAGAAAAACCAGTTTAATTGGAAACGGAATTTATTATAAAGAAAGAATGAGTAAGGTTTAGTTACGGCCAATAAATTTTATGCAAAGAGAAGCTGGGTAAAGGGATAGCTTGTGTGAGGGGTAGCAGCGGAAAACCCACAGCGAGAAACGAGCGAGGATTTGGAGTGAATTGACTCGTCCTAAAAAAAGTTTACATTTTAATTTATTAATCCTGCAATAGGTTTACAGTTTATTTTTAGTCCTGCAACTGGTTTACAATTGTAGGTATTTTCCGATAATAATTCTTCCATAGTCTTTCTGTTTTTATTGCTGTTTTAGAGTGATGTACCTGGTTTGGGGTTAAGTTTCCTATGCT
>NZ_JBSSEL010000034.1:0-17694 GCF_054061655.1 Pedobacter sp. UYEF25
TAGCAAACTTGGTAGCTTTCTCCACACGCATGCTTGCGCTAACGATTGGAACAGCATCTTTTTTTGGCTTTTTTTCGCCAAAAAAAATACAGTGGGAAGCGTGCCCGGGCGCCCAAACTCTTCTAAAAGCCATTTAACCGTTCCGAAATCCTAAACTCCGACGTTTAACTTTTTGAGTTTTAGAATTTAACCTTTTATTTTTTTTTGGGCGGCTGTATCTGGCTGTTCAGGGGTAACGTTAAGTTTTTTTATCCCCAAAAGGGGAAAAACTTAACCCTCACTGCGCTCGGCCCTTACCATCCAGGCCGCAAAAACCTATCGAGTATTAAGTAGAAAGTATTGATCAGCAAGATCACTTAAAACTCAAAGTAATTCCCCTACAAAACAACTCTACAACAAAGCAACTTACCGCCTAAGCGTTAAACTTCTAATCATCTAAACTCCTTTTTAACTTTATCCTTTTTTCTCATTTCTCCACTAATCCTATTATCTTTAGAACTTTTTGAAACTGAAAAATTTTGGCAAAAGTAAAAGATCCTGAAACACCTTTAATGAAACAATACAACGCCATTAAGGTGAAGTATCCTGGTGCATTGTTATTGTTTAGGGTTGGCGATTTTTACGAAACCTTTGGAGAAGATGCTGTTAAAACTTCTCAGATTTTGGGCATAGTGCTTACAAAACGTGGCACGGGACCAAATGGTGGCGCTTTGGAACTGGCAGGCTTTCCCCATCATTCGTTAGATAATTATTTAGCCAAATTGGTTAGAGCTGGGCAGCGGGTGGCGATATGCGACCAGTTGGAAGATCCAAAAACCACTAAAACGATTGTAAAACGTGGCGTGACCGAATTGGTTACACCTGGTGTAGCTTATGGAGATAATGTCCTCAATCAAAAATCTAACAATTACCTCGCTGCCGTTTATTTTGATAAAACCCACATTGGCGTATCCTTTTTAGATATTTCTACAGGAGAGTTTTTATTGTCGCAGGGCAATTCAGATTACATTGATAAACTGCTGCAAAGTTTTAAGCCAACTGAAGTTATTTTTCAAAAATCTAATCGACAACAATTTACAGAGCTATTTGGTGATCGGTTTTATACGTTCGGGCTTGATGAATGGCCTTTTACCAATGATTTTGCTGTAGAAACACTAACCAAACATTTTGAGGTTGCCTCCTTAAAAGGCTTCGGGATAGAGCGGATGCAAAGTGGCATTGTGGCTGCAGGCGTGGTGCTACATTATCTAGCAGAGACAGAGCATAGAAACCTTCAGCACATCACTTCCATCAGTAGAATTGAGCAAGATAGCTTTATGTGGTTAGATCGGTTTACAATTAGAAATTTAGAATTGATCGGTTCTAATAACGACAATGCAGTTACGCTTTTTGATGTATTAGACCATACTTCAACACCAATGGGGGCAAGGCTGCTCCAAAAGTGGATTGTGATGCCTTTAAAAGAGTTAAAGCCAATTGAAGAACGTTTGGGAATGGTCGACTTTTTTGTACAAGCCGAAGAATTAAAGCAAGCATTTTTAACACATGTTAAGCCAATCGGCGATTTAGAAAGGTTGATTTCTAAGGTAGGTTTGCAGCGCGTGGGTCCACGGGAAATGGCTGCATTACAGCGTGCTTTAAAACACATTGAGCTGCTAAAAACGCTTTCTGAAGCTACCAGAAACCCATTTTTGATTAAGATGGGCGATCAATTAAACCCATGCGCTGCGATAAGAGAGCGGATAGAACGAGAGTTACAAGAAGATCCGCCTGCCCTTTTACGTAAGGGAAATGTAATGGCTGATGGCATTGATGAAGATTTAGACAGACTTAGAAAAATCGCCTTTGGCGGAAAAGACTTTTTAGTACAAATACAGAAGCGAGAAGCTGAAAACACCGGAATTCCTTCGCTCAAAATTGCTTTTAACAATGTGTTTGGTTACTATTTAGAGGTCACACACACGCACAAAGACAAAGTGCCAACAGACTGGATTAGGAAGCAAACGTTAGTAAATGCCGAGCGCTACATTACGCCAGAATTAAAAGAATACGAAGATCAGATTCTTGGTGCAGAAGAAAAAATTTTAGCAATAGAAACCCGCTTGTACAATGAATTGATGTACGAGACTGCAAGTTACATAAAACCAATACAGTTAAATGCCCAGTTGGTTGCGCAATTAGATTGTTTACTAAGTTTCGCTGCTTTAGCAAAGACAAATCACTACTCTAAACCTAATATGTCTACAACTAAAGTGCTCGACATTAAAGGTGGAAGACATCCGGTGATAGAAAAGCGGCTGCCCATTGGTGAAGAGTACATTACCAACGATGTTTATTTAGATACCGATTCGCAACAGATTATCATGATTACTGGGCCAAATATGGCGGGGAAGTCGGCCATTTTAAGACAAACAGCTTTAATTGTATTAATGGCTCAGATGGGATGCTTTGTTCCTGCCAAAGAGGCAAATATTGGTTTGGTAGATAAAATTTTTACACGTGTTGGCGCATCAGATAACATTTCCTCCGGTGAAAGTACGTTTATGGTAGAAATGAATGAGACCGCAAGTATATTAAACAACATCAGCGATGACAGTTTGATTTTACTGGATGAAATTGGACGTGGCACCAGCACCTATGACGGCATTTCTATTGCCTGGGCAATAGCAGAATTTTTACATCAACACCCAACTGCGCGACCCAAAACGTTGTTTGCCACGCATTACCATGAGCTAAATGAATTGGCAAATACTATGCCGCGCATTAAAAATTTTAATGTGCTAGTAAAGGAGCTGACCAATAAAGTGATTTTTTTGCGTAAACTGGTTCCTGGTGGCAGCGAGCACAGTTTCGGTATTCATGTGGCTAAACTGGCAGGTATGCCTCAAAAACTTATTGCGAGAGCAAACGAAATATTAAAGAAGTTAGAAATCGATCGGACCGAAGGTCAAAGCATTAAAGACAGCATAAAAAAAGTACAGAACCAAGCGTACCAACTTCAAATGTTTGCGATAGATGATCCGGTGTTGGTTAAGATTAGAGATAACTTGAATAACTTAGACGTAAATGCATTAACACCGGTAGAAGCTTTGTTAAAATTAGATGAAATACAAAGACTTATAAAAAATTGATTTCTAATTTTATTAAAAAAACATAGACAGTGAATTGATAAAAAAAGCATGGCTAAATTTCAAACAAATAGCGCTAATTTTTTTTACTTGATCGGAATTTTATTATTTCTTTCTGCTTGTGGAACAAGAAAATATACGTTAAAACCTGCGGAGAGGGCAGCCGGCGCAGCAGATGCAATGGCCAGCTTGAAAAGCAAAAATTTATACCGGTTTATCACAGATTGGGCTGGGGTACCATATAAATTTGGCGGTTTGGATAAAAGCGGGATCGATTGTTCTGGTTTTGCACTATTGTTAGAAAAACAAATTTACGGAGTCGAATTGCCCCGTATTTCTAGAGATCAGGCTTCGGCAGCCAGAAAAAAAAATGCAGATAGATTAGAGGAAGGAGATCTAATTTTTTTCGCATTCGGCGGAGGTCAAGTAGACCATGTTGGCATCTACTTAAATAGTGGCTATTTTGTGCATGCAAGTACGACGCGGGGAGTAATCGTAGACGATTTAAACTTACCTGTTTATCAGAATGCAATGGTAAAAGCAGGATCTGCAAGGTAGCGATACATCCGAAGGCTTAAGCAAAATTACATAGTAAGCTAAATAGCTGGTTTCTTAGTTCTTTTCAAAGCTGAGCAGTAATTAAGCATACATTTATCGGGTATTGTATGCAACGAATAACGACAAGTTTAGCTAACCCCAACTCAGAATTATAAATCACACCTTCTCTCAATAATAAATTGGATTAATCATTTTAAATTGGGAATTCAGCCCCTGCAGAGTCCACCCATAGCAATACCTTTAATAGTTTCCCCCCGTTACTTTTCCGTACCAGCTTTCACTTCTACAGTTTTCTTTCTACGAAATTTTGGAAAAGTCATCGGGTTTTTATCCGGTCTTTCATCACCAAGTAATACACCCCATTGTTTAAACATTTCCGTACGATCGAAAATAATTTTTAATACAGCAATAACAGGTAATGCTAAAAACATACCTGCTACTCCGGCAACGCTTCCGCCGATAAATACCCCAAGAATGGCAAAAAGGGCATTAATTTTTACCTTCGAACCCACAATTCTCGGCATTAAGATATTATTATCGAGAAACTGCACAAAAGCAATCACCGCGAGAACCTCAATAACAGGAAACATTTCTTGGGAAGAAGCAAGGGTTAACAACACGCCAATTAAATTACCGATTAGCGCTCCCACATATGGAATAAGGTTCAGAAACGCGAAAATTACGCCAATAAGTAGCGCATGTTTAATTCCAAGCAGCAATAATATTCCACCAAGTAAAACCGTCATATAACTTATCTGGATAAGCAATCCACCCAAATAACTTTTAATTATGGACTCTGTTTGGAAAATGGCGTCTTTTACTTTTGGATGGTGTTCTACTTTAAACCACATAAAGGTGAAGCGCAGTAAAATATCTTTGTAAAAGAGCATTAGATAAATGTAAATAGGTAGTAAGCCAATAAACACAAAGACCCCACTAAGCGTTAGGGCGAACCCACCCGCCAACTTGGTTCCCATATTCACTAAATCCTGACTTTTTTGGTCTATGAAACTCATCTGTTCGGATGTGCTGTAAGGAGTGATGTGACTTATCCAGGTGCTTAGGGCTTTTAAATGTTGCGCTACATTTTTTTTAATCTCTGGAAAATCGTTCACTAAAGAACCGACTTGATTTGAAAAAAACCAAACAATCAATGCAACAAAAAGTGCAACCACCAGGATTGGAAGCACAATGGCCATAGTTTCAGGAAACTTCTTTCTTTTTAGAAACCTGTAAATTGGCAATAACATTATGGTGACGAAAAAAGCCATTAAAACCGGCATAATGATGTCTCTGCCAATAACCACAACAGCAACTACAGCCATAAGGCCAAGCAATTCTATCGATCTTTTTACAGTTAGGGGGAGGTTGTTGTTCATAAAAGACAATTTATCTGATTTTGGACTAGAACACGTGTGATAAATAAATGTTTTAATTTAACAAAATCTCTCGTACCCAGGGCTATTAAAGTGCAAAAAAGAATGTGCTGAAATTCTTTTCAAATCTTCATTATAAGCTCATAAATCTGCACGTATTTCGCATAAAAATTTAACGGGAAATGAAAACCGCTGTTCTCTTACCTAAGTAATTGATTGATAGTTTTATAAATGGTTAAATTTTGAATGTAGGAAAATAAAAATCAGCTATGCTATTTAACAAATGAAAATAAATGTCGTATACCTCGGTTTGGGCGCTTTGATTTATGTAACAGGGTGCGCACCAAAAAAACAAGAAAAGATAGAAGTTGAAACCTATACCGTTACCTCGCCAATAGAAATGGATACTTCCTTTACAAAACAATATGTTGCGCAGATAAAGTCTGTAAGAAACATTGAAATCAGAGCACAAGAAAAGGGCTATCTGCAAAATATATATGTTAATGAGGGACAACAGGTTAAGGCAGGGAAGCTATTGTTTAAAATTATGTCGAAAGAGTATGAGGCAGAAGTTTCTAAAGCAAAGGCAGAAGCAAAATCTGCTGAGATAGATGTAGAAAATACGAAGCTACTTACCGATAAGAAAGTGGTTGCCCCCAACGAACTAGCTATGGCAAAATCTAAGTTAGATGAGGCCAATGCAGAAACTTCGCTTGCAAAACTTCATTTATCATTTACTCAAATTAGGGCTCCGTTCGCTGGCACAATAGATCGGATACCGCTAAAGGTTGGTAGTTTGGTAGACGAGGGTGCTCTGCTCACGAATCTGTCTGACAATGGCCAAGTATTTGCCTATTTTAACGTGTCTGAGCCCGAATACCTTAATTATGAAAGTGCAGTAAAAGCAAAGGTTGCACAAGAAGTAAGTTTAAAGTTGGCAAACAATACCATGCTTAAAGCGAAAGGAAAGGTAGAAACTGTCGAAAGTGAGTTTAACGGTGAAACCGGTAACATTGCCTTTAAAGCGGTATTTGCAAATCCAGATCATTTATTACGTAATGGCGAAACAGGCAACATAGAAATGCTTGTACCGCTTAAAAACGTGTTGATTATCCCACAAAAATCGACTTACGCCATTCAAGACAAAATCTATGTTTTTGTAGTTGACAATAGGAACGTTGTCCATGCGCGCTCCATCATAGTAGCCGCGGAATTGCCAGACTTATATGTGATTGGCAGTGGTTTGAAAACCAGTGATAAAATTTTGATAGATGGTGTGCAAAATGTAAAAGATGGCGATAAAGTAAATTTTAAGTTTCAAAAACCTGAGGAAGCGCTAAAACAGTTAAGACTAGCAGCCGAATAATTTAAATATAACAAACCATATGTTCGGTAAATTTATCCAAAGACCAGTCCTCGCCATCGTCGTTTCTCTTGTTATTGTGTTGCTGGGTGGGTTGGCGGTCACGTCTCTCCCAGTTACGCAGTTCCCTTCTATTTCTCCGCCAAAGGTAGATGTTGTGGCCGATTATCCTGGGGCTAATAATGAATTGCTTATAAAATCTGTAGTCATCCCATTGGAGCAGTCGATAAATGGTGTTCCAGGAATGAAGTATATGGAATCAGGTGCTGGAAACGATGGAGAGGCGGATGTTCAAGTAGTATTCAATCTAGGGACAGATCCAAACCAAGATGCCATAAACGTACAAAATAGAGTTGCGGCAATAACCAATAAGCTTCCACCGGAAGTAATTCGAGAAGGAGTTAAAATAAATCGAGAGGAGTCGAATATGTTGATGTACATTAATTTGTATAGCAATGACCCGAAAATGAATGAAAATTTTCTCTATAACTTTGCAGATATCAATTTACTAAACCAATTAAAAAGAGTTAACGGCGTTGGTTTTGCAGATATTTTAGGGAATCGTGATTATGCCATGCGCATTTGGTTGAAGCCAGACCGTATGCAGGCTTATAATATTTCCGTTGACGAGGTAATGAATTCGCTAGAGCAACAGAGTATCGAAGCTTCTCCAGGTAAAACCGGTGAAAGCTCTGGTAGACGTTCCCAGGCATTTGAATACATTTTAAAATATCCCGGCAGGTACACTACTAAAGAACAATACGAAAACGTAGTCGTCCGTGCCAATCCAAATGGTGAGATGCTGCGCATAAAAGACATTGCGGATGTGCAGTTTAGCAGTTCATTGTACGACTTATACTCTAACTTAAACGGAAAGCCATCTGCAGCAATCGTTTTAAAGCAATCTTATGGAAGTAATGCGAGCCAGGTAATAAAAGATGTTAAGGCCAAAATGGAAGAGATTCAAGCCAGTTCTTTTCCAAAAGGGATGCGTTACGACATCAGTTATGATGTATCTAAATTTTTAGATGCGTCTATTGAAAAGGTGATCCATACGTTGATTGAAGCCTTTATCTTGGTAGGACTGGTGGTCTTCCTTTTTCTTGGCGATTGGCGCTCTACCATTATTCCAGCGATAGCGGTGCCAGTATCACTTATTGGAACCTTTGTATTTATGCAGCTTTTCGGCATTACTTTTAACCTTATAACGTTATTTGCGTTGGTATTGGCTATTGGTATTGTGGTAGATGACGCCATTGTCGTTATAGAGGCAGTGCACGCCAAAATGGAGAAAGATAGGCGGCTTTCAGTACTGAGAGCCACACAACTCGCCATGAAAGAGATCAGTGGAGCCATCATTGCCATTACATTCTTAATGGCATCGGTTTTCATTCCGATAACTTTTATGTCTGGTCCTGTAGGAATTTTCTATCGCCAGTTTTCCATTACTATTGCAACTGCAATTATCCTTTCCGGTGTCGTTGCTTTAACGCTTACACCTGCGCTGTGCGCTATGATGTTAAAAAATCCGCATAAAAACCCGAGGAAGCAGACTGTGGTAGATCAATTTATAAATTCTTTTAACCGCGGTTTTTTCAAACTTTCAGGGAAATATGAAAGGGTATTGAGCAAATCGATAAGCAGAAAAATAGTGACCTTTGGTTTGCTTATTGCCTTTTGCGTGGGTATTTGGGCGTTAAACAAAACAGTTCCTTCTGGTTTCATTCCAAATGAAGATCAAGGTATGATTTATGCCGTCGTGTTAACGCCTCCGGGATCTACCATCGAACGCACCAATCAAGCTGCTCTACAACTTCAAAGAATTGCTCAGAAAATAGATGGTGTAAGGTCGGTTTCAACCTTATCTGGATATGAAATTCTTACCGAAGGAACTGGGTCTAACTCTGGGAGCTGTTTAATAAACCTTAAAGATTGGAGTGAACGAAAACAATCGGCGCAAGAAATAATAGATGAATTAGAACAGAAAGCAAAAGAGGTTCCGGGTGCATCCATCGAATTTTTTCAACCACCCGCAGTACCCGGCTATGGGGCTGCCGGAGGTTTTGAACTTCGGCTGTTGGATAAGTTAGGCACAGGTGACTATAAGAAAATGGAAACGGTGAGCAAAGACTTTGTAAAAGTGTTGAACCAGCAAAAACAGCTTTCTTCAGTTTTCACCTTTTATAATGCAAGTTTTCCGCAGTATTCGTTACACATCGACAACGATGTGGCGCAACAGAAAGGAATTAACATCGACAATGCCATGAACACACTCTCTACGCTTGTGGGTAGTGATTATCAAACGAGTTTTATCAAGTACGATCGACAGTATAAGGTGGTGGTTCAAGCGTTGCCGCAATATAGGGCAATGCCGGAAGACATTCTTAAACTTTCCGTTAAAAATAGTCGAGATCAAATGGTTCCTTTCTCCGATTTTATGACGATGGAAAAAACGTACGGTCCTTCAGAAATTACGAGGCATAATTTGTATAATTCCTCAGAAATTACAGGAGAAGCAGCACCAGGCTTTAGTTCTGGAGAAGCCATTGATGCCATTACACAGGTTGCAAATAAATCATTGCCGAGGGGTTTCGGAATAGAATGGGCGGGTATCTCGCAAGACGAAGTTTCTAGAGGAAATGAAGCCATATACATCTTTTTGATATGTTTAGGTTTTGTATATTTAGTTCTTGCTGCTCAATATGAGAGTTTTGTTTTACCCTTGTCAGTCATTCTTTCTTTACCTGCCGGGATTTTTGGGGCTTTTCTGTTCTTAAAAATATTCGGACTAGAAAACAACATCTATGCACAGGTGTCCATGATTATGCTCATTGGGCTATTGGGTAAGAATGCGGTGCTTATTGTAGAATTTGCAACCCAGCGGCACAGCGAAGGAGCGTCCGTTTTAAAGGCGGCTATGGAAGGAGCCAGCATTCGTTTTCGGCCTATTTTGATGACCTCCTTTGCATTTATTGCGGGTTTAATTCCGCTAATAATAGCCACCGGTCCTGGACAAATTGGCAACAGAACAATTGGTTCTGCCGCCGCCGGAGGTATGCTTTTTGGAACTTTTTTCGGCGTCCTTATTGTGCCTGGATTGTATTTTGTTTTCGGATCCATCGCCGCAAAACATAAGTTAAATAAAATAGAAGAAGAGCATCCACTAACTGAAGAGATAGAAAACAATGTCTAAGTTTAATAACGTCAGAATAATTGCCTTAATTTTCTCGTGTGCGGTTTATAGCGCATGCAAAATTCCCAAAGTTACGCAACGGGATGAAAATAGGATTGTGCCGAAAAATTTTGGAAATAAAGCAGACACTTCAAGCATTAAATTGATGCCTTGGAGGCGCTTTTTTACGGATCAAAATTTGGATAACCTGATAGATACCGCGCTTAAAAATAATCAAGACCTTAATGTTACCTTGCAAGATATTGAAATTGCTAAAAATGAAATAAGGGCGAGAAAAGGCGACCTATTACCAACTGTGGGTTATTTTGCCGGGGCAGGTGCAGAAAAAGTAGGCAGATATACGAGCCAAGGTGCTGGCGATGCGTCTGCAGACATTACCCCTGGAAAGGGCGTGCCTGATATTTTACCGAGTTATTCATTCGGACTTCAAGCAAACTGGGAAATAGATGTGTGGCATAAATTACGGAATGCCAAAAAAGCAGCCATCACGCGCTACCTTTCCACGATAGAAGGCAAAAATTTCGTGGTTACAAATTTGATCGCTGAAGTTGCCAACAATTACTATGAATTGCTGGCAGAAGACAATCAGCTGGAAATTGTAAAACAAAATATTACCTTACAAAGCAATGCATTAGAATTGATGAAAATTCAAATGCAAGCGACGAGAGTTACTGCATTAGCGGTAAAACAATTCGAAGCCCAGGTACTTGGCTCTAAAAGTTTACAGTTCGACATACTTCAAAATATGGTAGAAACTGAAAACAAAATCAATTTTTTACTCGGGCGTTTTCCACAACCGATTGTTCGAGATAAAAATGCTTTTACCATTGTGGTGCCATCGGTTTTAGAAACTGGTATCCCGTCGCAGTTGTTAGACAACCGTCCAGATGTTAGGCAAGCAGCGTATGATCTTGCGGCATCTAAATTGGATGTAAAAGTGACGAGAGCTGCATTTTATCCTTCCATTATGATTTCTGCGGGAGTCGGTTACCAAGCCTTTAATCCAAAATATTTAATCAGAACACCTGAGTCTTTGTTATACTCTTTGGCAGGTGATTTAGCTGGACCGTTGATCAATCGAAACGCGATAAAAGCTGAGTATCTGACTGCAACCGATAAGCAGCTACAAGCAGTCTTTAATTATGAGCGAAGCATTTTAAACGGTTATGTCGAAGTGGCTAATCAAGTTTCTAACATCAGCAACCTACAAAAAAGCTACGACCTCAAGTCGCAGCAGGTTAGTGCGTTAACCCAATCTATTGAAATTTCCAATGACCTTTTTAAATCTGCGAGAGCCGATTATTTTGAAGTATTAATGACGCAAAGAGATGCACTGCAATCTAAAATGGATCTTATAGACACTAAAAAAGCACAATTAAATGCGGTGGTAAGTCTTTATCAAGCGTTGGGCGGAGGATGGAATTGAGTTATCTGTTTTAAGTTCTACGTTGTAGGTGATGTGTCGATTTAACTTTTGGAGTCTTCAGTCGTCCATTCTGCAAACCATTAGGGTTAATCTTTTTTTGAGCGGCTGCATCCGGCTGTTCAGGGGTTGCGTTAAGTTTTTTTGAAGGAAAAACTTACATGGCACTGCGTTCTGCGCTTACCATCCAGGCCACGGACCGGTGCGGAAAAGGCCACCGCCAAGGAGCAATATCAACACCTTCATAACCAGCTGGGCAAGTATTTAGAGTTTCGACAATAGATACGAGCAAAACGACTTAACTACTTCGTAGTAGAAAGCCGGTATTTAGGCAAAATAGGTGAAAATTAAATCGTTGTTAGATTAACACCTTGACCCTTTACCGATTGACCGAGTTTTAGAATCATAAACTCAACCCCCTTCAACTAACAACTCAAAATGGGCGTTCTACGCAACCGCATTTCTTGCTCCCGGCCACCGACTTCCGACATCTTTAGCTACTTTTGCATAAATCCTCATTTCCATGTACAATCAAGATACCATTATTGCATTATCCACGCCACAGGGAATAGGCGCAATTGGCGTAATCCGCCTGTCTGGGTCACAGGCGCTAAGATTTACCAATGAGGTTTTTTCAAGTAAAGATCTTGAAAAGCAAGCTTCTCATACATTGCATTTTGGTTTAATAAAAGATGGGGAACAGATTGTAGATGAAGTAGTTGTAGGATTGTTTGTTGCGCCAAAATCTTACACTAAAGAAGATGTGGTAGAAATTTCATGTCACGGATCTAACTATATTATCCAACAAATTATAAATCTGCTGATTAGCAAAGGGGCAAGGCCTGCACAGCCGGGGGAATTTACATTACGTGCTTTTATCAACGGAGCTCTTGATTTAAGTCAGGCAGAAGCCGTTGCCGACCTCATTGCTTCTAATTCTAGAGCATCACATGATGTGGCTATGCAGCAAATGCGTGGAGGGTTTGCCCAAGAGTTGAAAGCTTTGCGCGAGCAATTGATTCATTTCGCTTCGATGATAGAGCTAGAGCTCGATTTTGCAGAGGAAGACGTAGAATTTGTTAACAGAGAAGATTTAAGAAAGCTAGTAATTCGTTTAATGTCTCATATTTCGAATCTTATTTCTTCATTCGATCTTGGAAACGTAATTAAAAATGGCGTTCCGGTAGTTATTGCTGGGAAGCCAAACGTAGGTAAATCTACCTTGTTGAATGCGCTATTGAATGAAGAACGGGCGATTGTCTCAGATATCGCGGGAACTACGCGCGATACGATTGAAGACGAGTTAACCGTTGGGGGCGTAGTTTTCAGGTTTATAGATACTGCAGGAATTAGAGAAACTGCAGATGTAATTGAAAAGTTGGGTGTAGAGCGTACGTTAGAAAAAATGAAAGTCGCCAGGCTTATCATTTACATGGCCGACGCATCTCAAAGTTTCACAGAACTAGAGGAACAAGTTGAGGGCTTAAAGAAATTAGAAATTCCATATCTGATTTTAATTAACAAAGCAGATCTACTTTCACCGCAACAGCGTGATGAATTTGCCAAACTGAATCCAAGTTTTTTAGTAGCGAAAGAAAAGCAAGGGATTGACGAATTGAAAGATTTGCTGTTAGAAAAGGTAAAGCTCAAAAACCTCGACACCAACGAAACTATGGTTACCAACATCCGCCATGTGGCCGCTTTGCGCAAAACACAAGAATCTTTAGAAAAAGTATTGGCAAATGTAGACAATCCTGTCACTTCAGATTTTTTGGCTATGGACATTAAACAAGCCTTACATTATTTGGGTGAAATTACCGGGACCGTTACCACTGATGATTTGTTAGAGAATATATTCACGAAGTTTTGCATCGGGAAATAAATCTTGTTTCCTTTGATTTCTGTTTCTTTCTTTTGTTTGATAATCAGTAACTTATAAATAATTTATTTTCTTTTATTTTCCCTTATTACTATATTTGTACTACTTCTGTACAACTTTCCGATTTTTTGGGCAAAAAGTAGTACAAAAGTAGTACATTCTTAGTTTGGAAACATGAAAATTCTATTAAAAGAAAGGAAACTTAAGGACAATAAAATCAGTCTTTATCTTGAATATTATAAGGGCTCCACTACTGATAAAGATGGGAAAAGAGCTCACATGAGAGATACAGAATTCTTGCAGCTATATCTAGTAGCAAATCCTAAAACTGCGTTGGATAAAAAGCAGAACAAGGAAACATTAGCACTTGCAGAAAATATTCTAGCAATAAAAAAAACTGATTTTGTACAGGGCAAATTCAAAATTTAAAGCACTTCAAAAGCCAAAAAACAATTCTTAGAATATTTTGAAGAGAAAGCTAGAGAGAAGGAAAATTCTGTAAAGAATTACGGGGTTTGGACCTCTGCTCTACACCATCTAAAAATCTGTCTCGATTCCAATCTGACCTTTGAAGAAGTCGATCACCACGTTATAAAAAAGATTCGACGTTATTTTGATGTGACTGCGAGAACTAAAAGCAACTTACCACTATCAGCAAATTCAAAATATTCCTATTTCAATAAAATTAAAGCTTGCTTTCGTAGCGCTTTCGATGATGGATTCACTGTCGAGAATTATGCAACTAAAGTGAAATCGTTTGAGCAATCCGAAAGCCAACGAGAGTATTTAACTTACAAAGAACTACAGCTTTTAATTAACACACCATGTAAATATGAGGTGCTCAAACAGGCATTTATTTTTTCCTGCCTTTCCGGACTAAGATGGTCGGATGTAAATAACTTAATTTGGTCTGAAGTGAGAGACGAAGGAGAAAACCTGTTTCGAATAAATTTTAGGCAGCAGAAAACAGACGGAGTAGAATACTTGTATATTTCAAAGCAGACCAGAGAGCTGCTAGGCGAGAGAAAATCTCCAAGAGAAAAGGTATTTGTAGGTTTAAAGTATAGTGCGGTATACAATAGTGAAATTGTAAGATGGTGTAATAGGGCGGGGGTGTTCAAACACATTACTTTCCATTCCGCGAGACACACAAATGCGGTATTGCTTTTAGAAAACGGTGCAGATTTGTACACCGTACAAAAAAGATTAGGACATAAGGAAATTAAGACGACAGCAATTTACGCTAAGATAGTGGATGAAAAGATGAAGCAATCGGCAAACATAATCCCTGATTTTAATTTCTAACGATGAAAAAGATTCTACTATTTGCACTAATAATCGTGATATTTATTTTAGGGTTCGGATTACATTATCTCACACCAGTGCACTTACAATTAGTTTTGGAACTAATCTCCATAGCCCTGTTCTTAATCTTAGCTTCCGTTACATTTATGTTTTTGAAAATGTGCTTCTCCTGGTATACATCGTACATGATGAATAATCGAAGCACATTTGTTGTGAAAACAGATAGGCCAAGAGTTTATATATTTTCATTAATATTTCCTACACTGTTTGCGATTTTATATTTCTTTCCAAAAATAGATGTGAAACCAGCAAATGTGATCTTCCGATCAACCTTTGATTTTTTAGAGGCCCTAACTGCACCACTACTGTTATCATTTTTTGTGGTATTTTCTTTTCTGCTGTGGTTGACATTAAGCAAGTCTTTCGAAAAATTTTGGTTGCCAAAATTTAAAAATACCATTGGTAAGCTTAATAGGGAATTTTGTTCGGATTTTTCGATTGAGCAAGCGAAGACGATTTTTGAAGGTCTAGTTAAAAATGATTTTCTAGAATATTTAAATCTCGAAGAAGAGCATTTAAAAAAGGACAAGTTTGTTGAAATATTTGCTCAATCGATGTTGCCTGCAACAACAGTCTTTAATTTGAAGATGGATAATATCCAAACATTTCTTCTTTATCAAAGGCTGTCTACTAGACTAACTAACTTTAGCCTAGAGATTTTTCTGCAAATTTTCAACAATAAGAACCTCAAAGCAAGTCCGAAAACAATTCTTGAATCTTGTAGAAAAGCTACGAGTGAGCCTAAAAATTACGAATCAATAGAGCAAATCTTTTCAGAGATAAAATAAGGTTGACATAGGCCTAAATAAAGGTTGAATTTCCAAACATCAACCTTTTTTTCTCTTCTCTTAATATTCCTTTGCTAGACAAAATTTAAAAAAGCAAAGCAATGGAAAACGAAATCATTCTCTTTAAACTCAACCGAATCGAGAAGTTCATCTTCGGATTGAAAGACATTTTGAACGTAGAGGAACTCTCGGAGTACTCTGGTTTTACCAAATCCTACATCTATAAATTGGTGCACTATTCCAAAATCCCCTACTCAAAGCCGAACGGGAAAGTTCTTTTTTTTGAGCGGAAAAAAATTGATGAATGGCTATTGCAGAACAGTCACAAGTCAGAATCGGAAATAAGTAGAGAAGCTATCAGCTATGCTCATAGAAAAAAATAAAGCGAAAGCACCCCCGTGCATTCGCTTTTAACAATTCATTGAGTACCTGCTCAACACCAGCAAAGGTACCGTTTTAATTTATTTCATCAAATCAATTCAAATGGAAACAAATACCAATTCGGCATCTGATCATCTAGGATTATTCGAAATCAGAACCGCAAACCAAGTTTTAAAAGACGCCTTCTTAACACCAGATCCAATCGAGCTTTATTCCCCACTAATTATTCAGGGTGAATTAATTATCCTTTTTGCCGATACTGGCATTGGCAAAACTGCACTTTGTGTGCAGATAGGTATTCAAATTGCGAAAGCAAATTATGTGGTGTTATATTTCGACTTAGAACTTTCAGATAAACAATTTGAAAAACGCTATCGAGATGATAATGGAATCCACTTTCATTTTCCTGAAACTTTCTTCAGAGCGGGATATTCAGTCTTGCGTAAAATGCCAGAAAGGGACTACGATCGTTTTTTTATCGACTCGCTCAAAGAAAGCATTATACATACAAACGCAACAGTGATCATAATTGATAACATGACGAAAGTAGCTGCTGGCGATACTGATTCTGCGAAAAATACGATTCCGATAATGAATAGCTTAACAGAATTGAAGCTAGACCACAAGCTTACATTCATCATCTTGGAGCACAACAAAAAAGTTGATAATTGGCGACCAATAAGTCTTAACGACTTGCAAGGTTCAAAAATGAAATCAAATTTTGCCGATTCGGTTTTCACTATTGGTAGAAGCGCCAAAGATAAAGGTATTCGCTACATCAAACAGTTAAAAGTAAGAAGTGCCGAATTAGAATATGATGCTGAAAATGTTTTAATCTGTGAACTATCAAAAGACAATGGATTTTTAGGCTTCAAGGAAATTGGCAGGGGTGATGAAGACGATTTAATTAGATCAATCAACAACGAGGATAAACAGACAAGAATTGAGAAGATGTTCGAGCTAAAAGCGGCAGGTTTATCTAATGTCGCCATTGCCAAAGAACTCGGAGTATCAGAGGGAGCGATAAGAAAGTGGAGTAAAACCTAATCGTACAATTCGTACCGTTCGTACACACTCGGTACAGTACGAGGTGTACGAGACCAAATAACTTTTAAAAGTTTAGAGGCTTTTTAATTATAGATTACAAATTAAATGTTGTCAATTAGACAACATTTATTATCTTTGCCTATTCACATTGAAAGACAAAAATTGATGCTTTAACAATATAATTATTGATTTAACACAAAATAAATGATGAGCACAGAAACGAAACAGTGGTTTTTGTTAGAGGGTGAGGAAGATTACAATCTGGCGACCGCTCGATATGAAGAAGTAAAGTATGCTCCTAATGGTACCTCTAACCACAGGGAAAAAATGCTTTTGACCCACCTTATTTCTGATTATGAAAATAGGGAATGGGATTTGCCTCGTGTCGACCCCATCGAAACTATCAAAATTAGAATGGAGGAGTTTGGGCTAAACCCTGCAGATTTGGCTAAGGAATATGGTAATAAAGGCAATCTAAGCAAAGTATTAAATTATCAACGGGCGTTAACCCTTACGATGATTAGAAAACTTGGTGCCAGATTGCGCATTCCTACCGATATGTTGATTCAAGAATACGCGCTGAAAGCATAAAAATCCTGATCTAATTTTCGCCACTCTTTACTTGGTTTCTTGCGATAATCATTGATTATATCTCGTACTGGTCATCAAAGTCATTGTGAGAGGTTGCATTGTTTTACGATTCTGTCTTTTTCGAAAGGAGTTCTAAAACCAACATAACTAAACACATCATTTTGATTGGTTATATCTGATAAACACAGCTGAAATTATTATATATCGGTATAAATATCCTTTGAGTCTGTCACAAAAGAATACGAGTTGCGAGGATTCTGAACCCCTTACTTCTGCCAGTTGAGGTACGAGAGGCAGGTGTAAGGCAAGACACTTTTTGTGGGATGGAAATGACCGAAGGCATTTTTTGTCGGGCAAAAAGACATCTTGCAGCTTAAAAAACGAAAACATAGCTTTATAGCTAATTCATTCTATAAGCTATTTTAATGCTCTTATAGTAGGCGCTTAAATTCTCAACTATTTTGGCTGACTAAAGAAAAAAAAACCTTTTATTGGATATTCTTGAGCATACTGACCCCCCAGTATTGCTTATTAGTTCGCTAAAAAAACAAAGTCCTACAGAAGGGTTTTGCTGACATTCCGGCGGATACTGACCCCACCTG
>NZ_JBSSEL010000035.1:0-15354 GCF_054061655.1 Pedobacter sp. UYEF25
AAGGTAAAATTGTCATGCCATCATAAACTGATGAGCCAGATCCCCAGGGGGGTCAGTATCATGCATTACCGGGGTCAGCATGTCCGGAATATCCAAACGCACTGTTTGGACTTGTCCACTCTGCAACAGGTCTACCATCTTTAGGTAAAGCTTTAATTTTACCAAACGGGGTTGCTTTCCATTCACAAGATTCTACGATTATTGGGACGATAATCATCTTCTCTTCTTCTTGCATTTTTTGTGCAGTTTTAAATTCCTTTTCATAGCAATATTGAGATGCAATATAATCAGGGCTCACGAGCGAAATAAATAACTGAGATGACGCCAAGGCAGAGGAAATGCTATTATCTAGATTAGCACCTACTGTTATTTCTTTATCTGTCCATTCTGTAATTAACCCATCTCGCCGAATTTGTGCCAAATGAACTTTCAATTTCTCTAAGTAGCCAATGTCTTTGTGACTATATGATATAAATGCTTTCATATTATTTAATTTAAGTATATTTTACCTTTTGCTACGCCGCCATACCAAAATCATCCTCCACATCGTATTAGCTAATACTTAACCTCGCCTGCACATTCATCAACCTAGGCAAAGCAAACTATCTTTTTACCAAGCGACGAAAGGATTTATCCTTCGCAGGAGAAATTGGAAAGGCATCGAACGACGAGATTTAAATAAGATTTTCCTTTTCGATCTGCCCAACAGCGTATCAAAATTGATACTTCAATTGTTAAGATAACCCTGCCAAAATAGTCTTAAAATTCTCAAGCGCCGCTGACAAATTCTCTATAATTTCTTCTGCTAATTCATCTGGTGCAGGTAAATTATCTAAATCGGCTAAAGATTTATCTTTAATCCAACTAATATCTAAAGACGTTTTATCTCGAGCCATAATCTCTTCATTACTAAACTTTCTCCATTTGCCATCAGGATTGGTTTCGGGATGATATGTTTCTTTTCTCTTAGCTCGATTCTCCGTTTGATAAAGCGAGACAAAATCTTGCAAATCTGCTAACTTTAAAGGATTTTTCTTTAAAGTATGGTGTACGTTGGTTCGGTAATCATATACCCAAACGTCTTTCGTCCATGGGGATTTACTGGCGGGCTTAGCATCCCAAAACAAAACATTAGCCTTTACTCCATTTGCATAAAAGATTCCGGTAGGTAATCTTAAAATCGTGTGCAAGTCTGCCGTTTCTAATAATTTCTTCCTTACGGTTTCTCCAACACCACCTTCAAACAAAACGTTATCTGGTAACACAACCGCAGCTTTACCTGTACTTTTGAGCATCGATTTAATATGCTGTACAAAGTTGAGTTGCTTGTTTGATGTGGTTACCCAAAAATCTTGACGGTTATAGGTTAAATCTTCTTTCTCTTGCTCTCCTTCTTCATTGGTAAAAGTCATGCTGCTCTTTTTACCGAAAGGCGGATTGGCCAATACATAATCGTATTTAACACCACTATCTGCAATTAATGCATCGTTGGGAGAAATAGCCGAATCGGTATCAATATCACCAATGTTATGCAAAAACAAATTCATTAAAGCCAATCTCCTTGTTCCGGCTACAATCTCATTGCCGTAAAACGTATTGTATTTTAAAAATCGCTTTTGTTCCTTATCTAAATCTCGGTTTTCTGCCAACCAATCGTAAGCTGCTAAAAAGAAACCGCCTGTGCCACAAGCAGGATCTGCAATAGTTTTACCTGCTTCGGGTTGCAAGCATTCTACCATAGCCTTAATTAAAGCTCTTGGTGTAAAATATTGACCAGCGCCACTTTTTGTATCTTCAGCGTTCTTCTCTAGTAAACCTTCGTAAATATCACCCTTATCCTTAACCCCCATCAGCAACCATTGCTCTGCATTTATTAAAGCAATAAGTTTATAGAGTTTCGCAGGGTCTTGAATTTTGTTCTGGCTTTTGGTAAAGATCTGACCCAATATGCCTTTGTCTTTCCCTAACTCTCTTAGCAAAATGTTATAATGCGTTTCCAGTTCTGCTCCAGATTTATTTGTTAGTGTGTCCCATGCATATTCAGCCGGAATAGGCATTGTTCTGCTGTATGGTGGTTTAGTATATTCATCAGCCATTTTTAAGAAAAGTAAATAGGTTAATTGCTCTAAATAATCCCCATAACCTACGCCATCATCCCTTAAGGTTTGGCAGAATGCCCATACTTTGTTTACTATATTTGATGCGTTGTTTGCCATATAAGTTATATAAATTTGAATCTTTCGCTATTAGTATTTAATTCATTTAAAACAATCATTACATCCTTTGGGGTTTCCTTTTTTGAATTGACCAAATAGCAGAAAATGTTCGCGTACTCATTATAGATATTGGTGGCGAATATCCCAGTATCATCCGTTCCAACTACAATTTCAGGAAGTTGATTTCCCTCACTCTTCCATTTAAGCCAATTGTGTAGATGATAATCTTTATAATATTTATAATAGCCGATTCTAACGTTGCTTGTCGGCAATGTTTCAATTTTAATATTACTTGACGATAAATATTTTAGCATTTTAAGTTGTAATTTAATTAAATTATGTTCGTTGCATACAGCATAAGGTTCAACCGAAATGATCTCATCATACTTCAATCTTAAGTCTAAGTTATTATACGAGGCTAAAAAAAATTTAGCTTCAGGAGTTATGTGTTGGCGTTGAATATCATTCCATTCATCGACATCAAATACTGAAGAATACTTTGCTTCTTGAATGGAATTAGATAATAGCAAAATTGGACAATACTTTCTTAATTGCCACGCAGTAATTAAGTCATCCATATCGAATGAACTAACATCATATACTTCATTCACTAAAATTTTTATCCTAGATTCTAATTCCAAAATCACTTTTTTAGGTAAAAACGTTGCATAAAAATGTAAGAAAACTAGGTTATCTAACCACTCACCCTTTCTAATATAAAAGGATTCTTCTACAACCGAAGCCCAAATCTTTACACTTATCCCTAAAGCAGTCGCATGTCCTACCCTATCATTTTTACCTAAGCCTAGGAAATTAACAGCTTCATAGACTGCTCTTATCCCACTAATCAAGTGAAAAAAATCCTCACCAACATGATATGTAAAATGCTTAACTGAACCCCATCTCCGCAATGCCCTAAATGCCGGGCCGAAGGCTTCTGGAGGTGTGTCGAACTCGCTCGAGGCAGCGTCAACTCCTGTTATTAATTCTCTATATTTTGTGTACTTATTAAGTAATAAAGAAAGGTTCTTTGCTCTCTTCCACGTATCGAGCCTTAAAGCCTTATATCTTATAAAGGAGTTTGGTTTACTGTCGTTTCGCTTAATAAAATGTGCTACTAGCTTCAGCTCAGGTAGTTTTTGAGATGTATCTAATCCGTTAATAAATGTGTTCCAACCCTTAATTATATTATCAATCAAAACTGTATTTTCAAGCTGGCTTTGCTTTGGAGAAAATCTCCCTTCAAGAAATTTGACAAAACCCAAATTGTTGCCGTTTTGCTGAAAGAAACGACTATGAAACTTTTTTTCACTAATTTCTCTTAAATTATTTAGTGTAATTTTTTGAAATTGTGTGAAGCCATTTTGGTGTACCTGCTGTACTAATAACCTATTAGCGAGTCCCTTAATCAATAGGTAGAAATGAAATAAAGTGGCAATTACTCCCATTCCGTCACTTTTCAATTTTGCTAAAACTACAATGTACATTAGCCCCTCAAAACTCACTGTGTTAGGCAAATCATCTGCATTCCTTATAAGATGTTTAAAAGGATGATCACGCTGAATTAGTTTAGAACCGAGCCTTTCATAAGCAATAATTGACTTCAAAAGATCTTCTACTGGAGGAAAAACATTTAAATCTGTATTGGGAAAAACATAATCAAATAAAGTTGATCTTAACTTTCTTGCAATCTTTAGCAAGCGATAGAATTTGAGAGGGCTAAGCAAGGAAGACTCTTGGTCGATTTGCTCTCTCACCAATGTTGTACCAAAACTAAGTTGCAACTCTTTGTATATTTTTTCCGGAAAGGATAGGAAATCTTCCCAAACTAAATCAATTTCAGTTGATCCATTCAAATGTACATGTAAATCATTCAATCCCGCGTTTTCGAAAAGTAACTCGGTCAAAAGATCATGTTTAGACGACGGGATAGAAGTATACTTTGTATTCGGCAGAATATATGAGTGGAAATAGTCATTTAACGCCTCACAATTTGTGAATTCGAAAGGCTGATTGGATTCGACAAAGGCCATAACTAAAATCAAAGGAGGCACATAAGTAATTAACTGTTGACAGTCATTTTCCTTATTCTCTTTAACATATATTTTATCATCATCCAGAATTAAATGATGCTCGGCTATATTTTCTAATCCAATTGATAATAATTGAACTAGGCTGTGAATTTCTTTAAACTCTCGTTCCTGTGCCAACTTGTAAAATTGATCAGGCAAGTTGGTATTTTCATTTCTATTTAAAAGAAATAATCTCCTCTCAATGTCGTTAAAAGAAACAATTTCGCCATTAAGATAACTAGATAGAGATTCAATATCCGATAATAAATGTTTTATAACATTTAACTCTACCATTGTTGTTGAGTAGATATGACATATTTTCTAAAATCCCGAAGGTTTGTAGAGGCTACTTTATTGTTGAAAATATCTCTTAAGTTTTCTCTGATATAATTATTTTTTTCAATTATTTGAGCTCGATTTCCAGCTAGTGAAAACAAATCATATGAAATATTTTTGTTTTTTAAAACCTCAATAATTTCATCAAAACTCTTTTTATTATTTGCAAATTTTTCTCTTTTGTTATCCTTATTTCCTTTTGTAGCGACTCTCTTTAACAGCATATAAACCGAAGAGGTATTTTTCATTTGGAATTTTTGTAAATCATCATCTGTTGACCAATTTACAAACTCTGAAATTACATGAAATAACTTGTCCGTCAAATTTATGTAGGGAATCAAAATCGGACAGGAGATGATCCATCTTGAAAATGCAAGGCTATGAGAAATCCTGTTAAGGTGTTGTAAATTTTGAACAAAAATATCGTCGCTTAAATTTGTATTATTTATGTTAAACCCTTGTATATTTTTAATGTTTTCTTTTACGTCTTCAATCAACACAGCATTTAAAAATGCAATAATTCTTGAATGCATCATCTCTCCCAGATTATCATAATCTTCAATATTTTCGATGCTATTAAACGTTTAAAAAAATCTCGTTGAAATCTTGCCTAACATATGAGGAGAAACAACGAATCCCATCTCCTTATAATTCCTAACCCAATTATTAATGCTTTCTATTAAGTTTGTTTCTTCAACATTTACTCTTTCGAAACTCTGCAATAAAAAATTATTATGGAAAGTTCTTTCACTTATCCCTCGTCTAAATTCAGGTATATTATAAGTTCTTATTTCGGATAGCTCCGCCAAGCCTTTTTGCAAGTCATTTTGTTGAGCCTTTCTTATTAGTTCACCGATACTTCCTAAAAGTGTATAAAAAGAATAGCATGGAAGAGTTTGATTTTTAGTGGTATAAGCACAAATACTCAACGGTAAAAATCCAATTACTCTATTTGCGTAAGAAGCATTTTTAAAAACTATATCAATTCTATCTTGAATAACATCCGATCCCCTTTTAGAAGTGTCTCCTAAACCTAATAGAGGGATAATACCTCCCCAATTATTAGACGATTCCTGAGTTGATCCAATGACATAAGAAGTCATATTACCTGCAATGTCTCTTAAAACCTTATTTTGCTTGATACCTGAGTAATTGCATAGACCTTCAATTGTTGAAGAAAAATTATAGCTACTTATTTCAGAGTCACCTTCATAAGGAAGAACACTTAGTAAATTTTTAACATAGCCTATTTTAATAAAATAATCAAAAATTAAGTATGGATTGTTTTTGATCTCAGTGCTTAATAATATACTGAGCGCAAAAACAGAGCTATTTAAGCTAACAACATCTGTAATTGGCTGAAGCTGATAAAGTTGATTCAAAGATTTTTCTCTAATTAATAACATCAATATCTCGACATTTATTAGTTGAGGCGTGTTATTAAGTGAGTTTGCATTTAATCCTCTTTCGATTAAATCGCTTGCAAAGCAATCAGTGACATTTAATTTCTCTGAACCATAGTTTATGTCAAATTGTGTTAAAAATTGTATCTGAGTTCTAATTGGTAAATTCAATAAAAAGGATGTATATGTTTCAGATTGGTATTTATTATTTATACCAAATGTGGCTAAGATGCTTTGATAATAATCTAACAGATCTGTTGTTCCACTACCGATCTTTAAGACTATACTGTTTTTTTCGTGATAGTTAAACTCATTTAATTGCATTTTCTCGTAGAGAGTCGTCAAATGAATTCTTCTTTCGGGCTTAATCACTTTTAATAAGTATTGAGATTCCATTTCGGTTATAGCCTCATTAAAATAATTGTGTTTTTTAAGTTTATCACCCTCATTTACCAATAAACTTTCCCCTAAATTATTCCAATATTGTTTTCGAATGGCGAGGCTAAATAGTTTCAGATCCCCACTTAATATTGTGATAATGCTTGTTGTATGTAAATATTTACGAATTGATTCCAAAACTGGCCATCCCTTCTTAAAATCGATATCTATGTCATCGAAACTTAGAATAAAAACATCTTTATTTAAAATATTTAGTGCATTATCCACAAACAAATTGAAATTTTCTGATAAATTCCTAGCTGATTTTACAGATAGCATGCCTTTTTCCATGATAAATTCAGCGTCTTGCCAATCAGCCTCATTTAACCCTACTCCAACACCGTCCATTGATGGTAGACCATGGGAAAGCTTCAACAGGCTGTTATTCCAATCTCTTTCAGAGATATTTCCTCCAGACTTATTAGGATTTTTATCAATCTCCATAAATTCGTCTAATACTAACTCATTAATTATTGAAATAATATTTAAAAAAATATGACCTTTCTCCTCAATTAATGTTGGGTCAACCATTTCTAAAATTGCAACTCTGGGATTTGTAATCCGATAATGCTCTCGTAAAGAAAGCAAGAACGTAGTTTTACCGCTTCCTCTCGTGCCTAAGACGGTTATTGCACTGTGTATGTGCTGTAGTGAATTGTTATTACTTTTTGTTAATTGAAATATATCGTTATCTATTAAACGAATTGCATTAGAAAATTCTGTTTGATGAATAATGCTTTCTTTATTAAATTCTTTTGCATCTATACTCTGTGACAGATCAATAGTTACGTTTGCCATATTTTCATTAAATTATAAATGAGACATCAACTTCCCCTCAAAAGCTTTCTTTAATATACTTTGTCTTAAACTTTCTGCCTGCAATAAACTTTGCTGTATACTTTCTTCCATTTTATCGGCAACGGAGAGTCGTCTTTCTATTTCCTCAACGATTTGAGTTTGTTCTCCTAGCGATAAATCAGGGATTAACAATTCATTTAAATTGTTAAGGGTAATACCCAATACAGTAGTTCCACTTGCAGCTTTGATACATTGCCTCTCAAGAGAATTGAAAAAGTATTTTACAAACCCTGATGTTGTTTCAAATCTAGGCTTTGCAATTTTCAGGTCTTGATTGATTGAAGTGATAATTTTCGAAATAATTGCTTTCCCTGGAGATATTCTTGTAATTAAAATAACATCGCCAATTTGTGCAAGATTGGACGCACTATTTCTTAAACCTATTTCAGTTATATAATCTTGCGTTTTTATCAAATAATCACCTTTAACATCCTTAACAGAAGCCCAATTAATATTACCATTCCAATATGAAAACTCACTCTTACTTGGCGTTCCTCCACCAACGAAATTAAACATGTCTCCCAATCGTTTATACTTCCACCCTTCTGGCAAATCTTCTTCTCCTGCATTTTGATTTCCCTTCTTTTTTCCAGTTTGATAAACGCCTTCAGGCTCTGCTACCATTGCTAAGTCCTGTTCATTAGACAAATCATTAGCATCTCGTTCAACACACTTTGTCAACTTCCCCTCAAAAGCCCATTTTAAGACCGCTTGTCGATGAACTTTTAATTGTTGTTGAGCTGTTTTTAAATTTTCTACGCCTTTATCCAACTCAGAAAATAACTCTTCTATTTTGGAAACGATGGCTTGTTGGGTGGGAAAATCAAGAAGAGGAATCTTAATCTCATTTAGATTATTTAGTGTAATTCCCAAAACGGTAGTTCCACTTGATTTTTTTACTATTTCTCTCTCAAAAGCTTGAAAATAGTAACTAAGAAACTTTGACGATGTTTTAAACTTAGGTCTAACTACCTTTAAATCTTGATTAATTGCAGTCCTTATATTTGTAATTATAGTTTTGCCGGGAGATATTCGAGTAATAAGAATTACATCATAAGGTTCAGCAACATTCGCTGAGCTATTCTTTAATCCTATTTCGGAAATAAAGTCTTTGGTCGATTTTAAATACTCTCCTTTTACATCCTTTACAGATGCCCAAGGAAGATTTCCGTTCCAGTAACTTTTCTGATTTTTCCTCGGTGTTCCACCCCCCACAAATGCACAAACATCGCCTAATCTTACCCACTTCCATTCCTCTGGCAATTCCTTGTCCATCATTAGTTAGCAAACTTATATAATCCGTTAATTACAGATTTTTCTGCACTACTCAAGTCTGCTTTTTTAATCGTTTCATACATTTTCATGAAAGACGTTTTGTCCATGCTTTCAAACAAATTATCATCTTTTAAAAGTTCTGGTTTTTTTATTTCTATCAAAAGCTCTATAGCTTTTAGCGCAGCCAACCTGCGTTTTGTATTTGCTAAAGTTTTTGATAAATGGTCTTCTATATATTTTTCTTTTACTCGTTTCCAATTTTTCATTATTCTTAATCTACGCTGCTAACACTTCATTTAATTCTTCAATAATACTATTTGTTCTATCGCCAAACAATTGCCACATTTTGCCCAAACCTCCATTTTTGTTAAAAGGGTCGAGTTCAAAATCTTCTTTATCAACATGAAAAGAGCTGGAAACATAATCTTTTATCATCCGCAGCCATTGCATTTGTTCTTCCGTGAATTTTAAAGTTCCGGCTTGTTGCTTAAACACCCAATCTTTAAAATGGACATCTACAGTTTTATCATAAATAGTGAGGTTTTCATCTAAACCAATTACCCTTCTAATTAAAGAAACCAAAGCCACCAATTCGTTTTTTGGTGAGCCATTTACTTTCTCTAACTGTTCATAACTCTTCCAAACGGAAAGCGGTGCTAATGTTGGCGCATCGGTTTTCAGTTCTTCGTACAAATCTTTAATCATTTTATAAGTCAGCTCTCTGCGTTGGTAGCTTTGCCCATAGAATAATTGTAAAGCTGTAATCTCATCCTTATGCACGGCAATCCATTGGCTAAAGCTATTGACAACTGTTCGAGCATTTTCAGTTTGGTCTTTAACCCAACCTACATTTACAATTTCATCTATGTTGATGCCATCGATAATCTGGTCGTACTTTTTACGTACATCCATAATGTAAGTACGCAATTCCGGGTTGTGAAACACATCTACAGCATCGGCGATTAACTTTTCTGTTTGCTTGTTAATCTCTTTTTCTATCGCCAATGGCGATTGACCTTTCATCTGCTCGTTTACTTGGTGTATGATCTCCAAATGTGTATCAGGATCGTGGGCGTTTAGTAATTGTTTTACTACATGGTTAATGGTAAAACCTTGTGCATGCTCGGCAAAAGCTATTTTCTCTTTCTCGTTTATTTGCCTATCCATCCGAATTAATCGGTTTGCTAAGGTAGATAGTACTTCTTCTTGCGTATTGCCTACCGAAACCATGTGCAATAAATCTTTTAGCGAAATACCGGGCGCTTTCTCTAACTGGCGACTATCGGTTTTTTGAGAGCTTTCTACGCCAATGGCATCAATAATTACAAAATGATCTTTGGTAATCTTGGCGGTTGGTGTGCCTGTTAGTTTCAATTGTTCGAGCGAGCAGGTACGTGTACCACGACCTTTCATTTGCTCGTAATAACTTTTGCTTTTTACATCGCGCATAAACACCAACACCTCTAAAGGGCGAATGTCTGTACCGGTCGCAATCATATCTACGGTAACGGCAATGCGTGGATAATAATCGTTACGAAACTGGCTTAGTACCGTTTTTGGGTCTTCCTCGCTTTTATAGGTTATCTTTTTGCAGAACTTGTTCTCTTCGTTAAATTCTTCCCTTACAATATTTATAATGTCTTCTGCGTGAGAATCTGTCTTGGCAAAAATTAAAGTTTTAGGCACTTCAAAAGCTCCATCTTTATCGAACCTATCCGGAAACATTTGAGGTAGATTTTCTTTTATCGCTTTAACAATTGTGCGGATTTGACTTGGATTTACGATGTCTTTATCCAACTGTTTACCTGCATAGTCAATATCTTCATCCACACTTTCCCAAAACTTTTTACGGGTTAATCGCTCGCGTTTATCTACCTTTTCGCCCAAGCCTATTTTAGCACCATCTTTGGTGATTTTAGTTTCGATACCGAAAACATTGTAAGGGACTAAAACACCATCTATAACGGCTTTTTCATATCCATAATCAGACACTAAGTTCTGATTGAAATAACCAAAAGTACGGTTATCAGGCGTGGCAGTTAAACCAATTTGGAAAGCATCAAAATAATCTAACACCTGTTTCCAAAGATTGTAAATGCTGCGGTGGCATTCGTCAATTACAATGAAATCAAAAAAATCTAGAGGTACTTTTTCATTGTATACAACAGGCAATGGCTCTTTGGCCTTAAAGATGCTCTCGTTGGGATTTTCTTCTTCTGCGCTATCATCTAACTCCGTGCCTTTTAAGATGGCGTACATGCGCTGTATAGTACTGATGTAAACCTGATTATCGGTAGGGATGAAACTACTTTTTAAACGGGTTGCACTGTAGAGTTCGGTAAACTTACGGTTGTCGTCATTTGGCAAATACGCCATAAATTCCTGCTCCGCTTGTTCGCCTAAGTTTTTGGTATCTACTAAAAACAATATCCGCTTTGCTTTGGCGTATTTAAGCAGACGATAAATAAAGGTAATGGCTGTAAACGTTTTACCAGCACCGGTTGCCATTTGAATTAATGCTTTCGGTCGGGCATCTTTAAAAGATTTTTCTAAATTATTGATGGCTAAAATTTGGCAATCACGTAAACCTGCTTCCGGCAGTGCAGGAATATCATGCAACCGAGTTCTTAATGATCCATCTGCTTTTAGGAGTTCTTGAAAAGTTTCTGGTCGGTGGAAGCTAAATACTTCTCTTGAGCGTGGTTTTGGGTCTTGATAGTCTGTAAACCTAGTGAGTGCTCCTGTACTCTCGTAAACAAATCGTAAAGGCTCGCTATCTATATGTTTGAGTTTGGCGTTGGCGTAGTCGGTAGATTGTTCTTCAACTTTTATCAGCTGATAGCCTTCTTCTTCTTTTTTAGCTTCGATTAAACCAACGGGCTTTTTATCTACAAAAAGCACATAATCTGCAGGACCAACATCGGTTAAATATTCCCTAACGGCAACGCCTAAACCAGCAGATAAGTTGATGGCTTTCTTAGATTGAATTACCCAACCGCACTCAATTAACTTAGCATCGATATGATCGCGGGCGATTTGTTCTGGGTTTTGGTTCAAGAGGTTAAATTAGATGGTTAAATGTATCAAAATAATTTTGTAAAGTCAACCTAATGCAATTATGCGCTATTCAATGAGGTGGTCGTTTTGGCATTTCTAAAAACTATTTACAAAGATCTGTTAATTCCAAGCCTTAGAAAACCTAAGCATAAGCCTCCAATTTCAATAATAAACACTGTTAATAGGTTAAAACCTTTGTCATTTGCCGCATAGATTCCAATGTCTATTGCAAATATTTTACATAGATAGAGAAAAACAGAATAGATCTTTGTCGCATATAACTGCAGAGACCATAATTGCCAGAGGTGCGACACTTAGGTGCACAGTAACTGAGGCAAAGTATCGCAAAAAGAGATATTTTTAGCAACGATGCATATTCAAATGTCATGTCTATTTAATTTAGCTCTAAAATTAGTAAGATAAGTAAGTATAAAATTACGGGAATCCGTAAAATCAGATGTTTGAAATACAAAACTCAAATTTTGCCTACATTATAATCGTTCGTCAGCAAAAACCAATTAATTACTTACGAATGCCGTATTCTAGTGGCTGTAATAATTATTGCATTGGCACCACATTTTTAGCCGTTGTTCTACTTAAAGTAAAAAAAACTGATTTCTTAGAATCCAATTTGTTTCATTTTATTTTGGAAGCTGTCAACGTAGTTAAGCTTGTATTCTTGGGTTAGGAAACTGCGCCCTATCATTTCTTCCACTCGATCCTTTTGTTTGTTAAAGTCTGTATATATATTATCCCTCACTTTAGTCGCAATACCTAAACTAAGAGAAAAGTGATCAAAATTTGATCGCTTAATTTTACGTTTTATTCCTCCAAGAGTAAGCGCTAAATCTTCTTAATCCTCTGGGAAGATAAGATTTACATTCAGTAAAATCGTTGGTTGCATACCTGTTATCGCTAATCTTTTATGCACAGTAAATTTAGCCAATTGATTAAGTTTTTCTTTAGTCAGCTCTAACTCCGGAACATAACTAGTTCCGAAAAATCTCTTCGAACAGCTTGAATGATATTCTCCTAATTCAACCGCTTGATAACAAAATAAACAATAAGGTATTTTGTTACGCCTTCATCGTATATACAGACACTGCTCGTATTGAATCTCTACATAGATAATATCGGACTCGAACCGATCACCTGGATTCAATTTCCAATAC
Organism: Pedobacter sp. UYEF25; assembly: GCF_054061655.1. Lineage (NCBI taxonomy): Bacteria > Pseudomonadati > Bacteroidota > Sphingobacteriia > Sphingobacteriales > Sphingobacteriaceae > Pedobacter > Pedobacter sp. UYEF25. The sequence goes on from NZ_JBSSEL010000035.1 coordinate 12,828, forward strand.
TTTTCACCAATATCAAGCAGCCAACCTTCAGGATTAAGCCATCAAAAAAGGCCAATAGACCTTTACTATGGAATGCATCTTTTGCCAAGGGAATTGTTAAACTAATGGGTTTCGCTCGATCATTTTGTAGATAAATGGTATCGTACTGAAATGAGTACCCATGATCTGTCTCTGATGAATATCCTGCTAACTTATCTTGATAAAATATCTTTGCCTGCATATCCATTATTCATTGGACTTATCTACTACCCCTACTTCTTTTCCGAACAGCGCCAAAACATCATTCACCTTATCTAAACGAAGCGTCTCCTTACCTTGTTCTAAGTCACGGACAAAACGCAAACCAACGCCTGCATTTAATGCTAGTTCTTCCTGGGTCAAGCCCAACTGTTTGCGTTTTCCCTTTACAAAAGCTATTAATGGATTCATAACTATACCTTTACGGATATAAATATAGTGAAAATATTTAAACTATACCTTATCGGGTATAAAATGAAAACTACCTGAGATTATACCTCTTAAGGCATACAAATTAAAATCAAGAATATTTCTAAATGAATTATTTGAAAGAACTTTCTAAAACCTAAAAATCCTTAGGCATTAACCTATTATAAGTTTAAGAATGGTAACGACTACTGATAATCAAACAAAAGCCTACCTATTGCTCATGTAGAAAGCAAGATGATAGTAAGATCAATACTATGTCTGGGATGAGACAAATAAATTATTTTTGCTCATTATGGTAAGCCTCTAGAAGTTCTACAAAATCTAATTTAATTAACTCCCAATGTTTACCTCGCAAGCAAATTGGGTCAATTTCGTTATCGGCTTTTGTAAAGTTTTCTAATTGCTTCACTATCAGTTCTCCATTATGACCAAAAGGATACCTTTCTTCATGTAGGCCTATCATTTTAGAAATAGGGTACTGATCTAAAATTTCGTGAATATCCCAAAAATCCTTTTTTCTTCCTGCATCTTGAAAAATTTCCATTTTCATTGCTATAATTTCGTCAACTGTAGCCAGTCTTAACCCTTCTAAAACCAAAGGTTTTTGAATGTAAGCGTCTGTATAGTTAATATCAATTTTAACATTGTCTACTTTACTTTTTCCTACCGAATAGGATCTTCCATTTGCAACAAGCATTCCGAATGAGCCATCAACGTAACGAAAATTATCTTTTAAAAATCTGTCTATTTGATTAAAATCGATTGACCTGTAAGGAGCGTCTGTAAACAAGTCAATATCAACAGACATTCTATGTCCCAATTGTAAACTTAGGGAAGTGCCTCCAACAAGTCTAAATTGTTCAAAGATTGGAGATTTCATTAACAACAATAATGCATCTCTCAAGTTGTTGGTTACAGTATTCCAATAAAGCATAATCCTTCTAGCTTATTTATGTTTAAGATACTTACTCTTTGGTTGTTTTGAGACAACATCCTTTACGATGTGTTCCCCGTAGAAACTTGTTATTTCTTCTTTTTCTTCTTCGTTTCCCCGTTCGAAAATCCTTTCGATAACAAATTCTTTATGTAAGTCCCAAACAATATTATCCATTTTGATATCCCAAAACAATACAGGACGAATTAGCTGTAAATCTGGAGTTGTTACGATTCTTTGGATTTCTTTTTCCTTTTTGATGTCGTAAAAAGCTTGAAGTGTCATTAAAAAACCTTCTTCCAATCCCAAAGCTTTTTCAATTCTTAAAGATAAATTTGTATTCATAGCTCTATTGCCCTTTGTTATTGCACCAATTGTTTGTGGATATTCATGCAAAGAAATTGCAAACTGCCTTTTTGATAGTTTTCTTTTTTTTAGCTCATGCTCAATAAAGAAACCTGGATGAAGTCCTTTTAATATAGATAGCTTTTGAAACATAAACAAATGTAAACAAAAATGTTTACATCTTAAATCTGATATATCGTGCGAATTCTTGCCAAAAAAGCTACCACAGAAAGTCTATGATTTGAGTTAAACTGATTCTACTGACTTGAAGCAAATAGGTGATTTTATTTCTCAGTGTAGGAAGCACATAATTCTTACTATCACTACGTTCTAAAAGGATCTGGTTAAAACCTCAAATTACTCAATGAAGTTTGCCAGCTAAGGAAAAATAGAAAATTAACCCAAGCTTTATTTAATTTCAAATATTTCATAAAACGTAATTAATTAAATAGCTTAATTTCCATACAGCTATATAACTAGATACTATATATAGATAGATATTAAGCTATGTCGATACCTAAGTCACCGTTTCCTCTTTCTTCTTTTGCCAGCATCTTCATCATCAGCTAGACTAAGATTAACATTTGAATTTGAAGCTTTCCATCGAAACGACGAGATTGGCTATTTAGAGGTTAACATTTTAAACAATACTCGACTCTAAATTCGCCATGTAGTAGTTAACTGGCTTAGGATTTGTTCGATAAAATGGATATTCCGGACATGCTGACCCCGGTAATGCATGATACTGACCCCCCTGGGGATCTGGCTCATCAGTTTATGATGGCATGACAATTTTACCTT
>NZ_JBSSEL010000036.1:0-14868 GCF_054061655.1 Pedobacter sp. UYEF25
CTAAAGAAATTTTTTATATAATTTGGGCGTTCCCCTAAAGGGGGTCGCGCTTTACATTCCAATCTTTTTGCGAGGAACGAGCAAAAAGTATTTCCTCTGCAATCGCTAACCGAAATAGCCGAAATGAGAGGTGCGCTAACGATGGGAATGGCATCCTCCTAATTGGCCTCTAAAAGCCAATTAAAGATACAATGGACAGCGTGTAAAAGCGCCTTAATACTTGTTAATCGTCGCAGCCTTGAAGATGATTTCGGGTTCCTCAAACGCATGACTGGTTTTTGAATCAATAGGTTTTGTTCCCATACAATACCTAGTATGTTCTGAGCGTCATTTTTGCTTAACAGATCGCTCTCTCTGGTTGAGGAAAACGTTCTGCCTCTGCCATAAATTGCACTGCTTTTTCAACCATTTTACTCGACCCAATAAATATAGGCGACCTTTGATGAATGTCTGTAATTGGAAGGTCTAATATCCGATCTTTCCCGTTGGTTGCGCAACCACCGGCTTGTTCTACAATAAAGGCCATTGGGTTACACTCATAAACCATGCGCAGTTTCCCCTGCGGAGAAGTAGCGGTTCTGGGATAAATAAATATTCCACCCTTAATTAGGTTTCGGTGTATATCTGCCACCATCGAACCAATGTACCTTGAAGTATAGGGGCGGTTGGTTTTCTCGTCGGCCATTTGGCAGTATTTGATGTATTTTTTTACACCTGTGGGAAAGTTGATGTAATTGCCCTCGTTTATAGAATAAATTAGCCCGTTTGTAGGAATGCGCATAACCGGATGTGAAAGGCAAAATTCGCCGATGGAAGGATCCAGCGTAAATCCATTAACACCTTTGCCGGTGGTGTACACCAACATCGTTGAGGAGCCGTAAATGACATATCCTGCAGCAACCTGGGCATTTCCCGACTGCAACACGTCGGATAACGTAGCGGGTCCGTCGACGGACACTCGCCTGTAAATAGAGAAAATGGTTCCAACAGCTACGTTTACATCAATGTTAGAAGAGCCATCTAAAGGATCTATGGCTACAATGTATTTGGCATCTTTAGAGACTTCCGCATGTATAGGAATGAAATGTTCATTTTCCTCTGAGGCAACGATGCAAAATTCTCCGCCGCTTGTTAGGGCCGCAAGAAATTGTTCGTTGGCATACACATCTAGCTTTTGTTGGCGTTCTCCCTGAACATTGGTGTCGGCTGCATTGCCCAAAATATCCATTAAACCAGCCTTGTTTACCGCTCTATTTACGATTTTTGCAGCGATGCCAATGTCGCGCAAGAGACGGGACAATTCGCCTTTTGCATATTTAAAATCGGCCTGTTTTTCTATAATAAATTGTCCAAGAGTTTTGGCTTGCACCATAATGCGTTTATTTGAGGTTTAAAATTTTACAGCTTATTAAAGTGTTATGCGGATGTTTTACTTTAACTGGTTCACATTGCCCAGATGCTAGGCCTAAGTTTAGTGAAATAGCGCACAACTTTTGTCGTTTTTAAAGAGCCGTAGGCTATGTAGCTATGCATTTCTTGTATTTTAGAGTTTAGAACTTCAACGCTGAAACACCGGGTCCGGCTGCGTTTATTTCGTTCCCTACAGCTTCGCTGTATTGAAGAAAACTAGCGCCAAAAAGACTTGAAAGTTTGTACGCGGCATACATGTAAGCTTCCTTATCATCCCACTGATTGGCAGGATATAACATGTCAGCGGGTACGCCAGGGCAACTTTCTGGGATTTCTAACTGAAAAACACCATGTTTCCGATAATTGCCATGTGCTAAATCTCCGTTCATAGCTGCCTTAATAATTTTGCGGGTAATGGCTAAGGGAATGCGCTTCCCTTCATTACAATCTCCACCCATCCAGCCCGTGTTGATCAGCCATACATTTATGGGACTGGCCTTCAATTTCTTTCCAAGTAAATTGGCGTAGGTAACCGGTGAAAGAGGTAAAAAAGCGCTTCCGAAACAGGCAGAAAATGTGGGGAGTGGTTCGTCGATTCCCGATTCTGTACCTGCGAGTTTACAAGTATACCCCGACAGAAAATAGTACATGGCCTGCGCTAAGGATAGTTTAGAAATTGGTGGCAAAACCCCAAAGGCGTCTGCGCTTAAAAAAAACACGTCTTTAGGCGCTGCCGCAACGGCAGGAATAACTGCTTTTGGGATGTAATTTAAAGGATACGCAGCCCTGCCATTTTCTGTTTTAACTTTACTTTGATAATCGGGGAGTTGCGTTCCTTTTTTAAAAGGGACGTTTTCTAGGAGTGACAAATTTCGAATGGCAGAAAATATTTGTGGTTCTTTTTCTGGGCTTAATCCATAGGTTTTTGCATAGCAACCACCCTCGAAATTAAAAAGGCCATTTGCTCCCCATCCATGTTCATCATCTCCCACCAAAAACCGTTCTGGGTCTGCAGAAAGGGTCGTTTTGCCCGTTCCAGACAAGCCAAAAAACACACTACTTGCGCCATCTTTTCCTACGTTTGCGGCACAGTGCATAGGTAAAATTTCTTTAAAAGGAAGTAGAAAGTTAAGCACACTAAACATGGCTTTTTTAAGCTCTCCATTATAGGCGGTCCCACCGATTAATACCACCCGCCTACTAAAATTTATAATGGTAAAGTTCTGCTGTCTGGTGCCATCTGTAGTTGGATCTGCCTTAAAGCCAGGTGCAGCTATCAAGGTCCATTCTTGCGGGATTTTTGGAGTGCTTAATTCTGGGCGTAGGAACATGTGATGTGCGAAAAGATTTTGCGTAGCGGTTTCAGTAATTACTCGCAAATTCAATTGGCAAGACTTTTCTGCACAGAGAAAAGCATCCCGTACATAAAGCGTTTTTTTATTCAGGTATAAACAGACCTTAGTGTAGAGGATGTCGAATTTTTCTGTCGCGTAAGGTTTGTTAATTTCTCCCCAATTTACTTGCGCTTTAGTGATGTCATCCGAAACGATATAGCGGTCTTTTGGTGATCTTCCTGTAAACATTCCGGTGTCTACCGACAAAGCGCCGCTGTCTGTCAATAAGCCTTCTTGCTCTTTGAGGGCAATTTTAACTAAATCTTCGGGCGGGGTTTGATAATAAAAATTTTTCGGATCCAATTGTAGATCGTCCAGCACGGGCCGGACAAACGGAGTTTGGCTTTCTTTCATTAAAAAAAGGATTAATAGTTAGTTCGACGCAAACTTAGAAATAGATTTTCACATTAAAGAAATTTAATTTACTGAAAATCAGGTTATTGTAACTCTTACACTAAGTTTATCTATTTGATAATCAAATGTTTCAACCTACTCAATTAAGAAATTATTTTGATTAATTTTTTTTAAGATGAAGGCTGCTCGGACTAGGTTCTGCCTGTTAAATTAATGTGGTCGACAAGGAATCTATTTTTTAGTGTGCCTATCATCGCTCTAATAAAATTTGGGAGGAAGACGACGCTGCACATGTTTATAAAAACCATTAGAATGTACTGTTAATGCGTTTTATTCTTGGCTATTTAACCAAATGCCATTGCCATTGAAAGGTTAGCAAATTTGTAAAAATGATTTGCGGGGCAGTAAACTTAAATGCATCGGTTTACATCGAACTCTGGAAGGCGGAAAGTGCCATGCCTTCTGCACCAACCAATATTTTGTTGTCCTTAATTTTCGATTGAAAGGGTGAAGCTGAAGGTTGAGCCTTCGCCTGGTTCACTTTCAACCCACAAGGTTCCGCCATGATTTTTGATGATTTCTGCACAAATGTATAAGCCAACGCCCATACCGGGAAAATTTTTTTGAATGTCTAATGCGCGGAAGAACCGATCGAATATTTTTTTCTGATCTTCTACCGAGATGCCCATTCCGTAATCTGTAATCGATGTCTTTACAAAACTACCTACCCTGGATATTTCGACCCGAATCTCGCTGCTGTCGGGCGCATATTTAATGCCGTTGGAAATCAGATTGTTGATGACTTGTGTGACGTGCGATTCATCCATATTTAGGGCCACTTGGGTAGCACCTTTTAAGGAAATATGATGGTTTGGGTGTGCAACTCGCATTCCTTCTATAGCTTCTTCAATTATTTTATCAAAATTTGATACACTTTTATAAAGCGCTAAATTGCCCGTTTGGATTTTAGAAACATCCAACAACTCATTGATGAGGTTATTTAGCCTGTTTACATAGAGATCAGTTTTCGCGATCATGCTTTTAAATTTTTCAGAAGAATTTTCTGGAGCCATCCGCTGAATAATCTGCATATAGCCTTTCACCGTTGTAAGCGGCGTTTTTAGCTCATGACTAGCAACGCTTAAAAAGTCGTCTTTTCTGCGCTCTATTTCCGTGCGTTCTGTCACGTCTTCAATCGCAAGAAGAATCCTGTCTTTATAATTCCCCTCAATTTCAATCCGATGGGCGTTTACCAACATTAATTTCTTTCCTATGTGAGGAAAATCATGTTCAACTACAAAATTTTCTACAGCATTATTGGTCGGCAGAATTTCTTCTAAAAGCATCCGCAAACCTGAAATATTCCATCGACCATTTCCAAGATCATAAAGGTATTTTCCTTCTGTTTCGGCCCTAGCAACTTTGAATGTTTTCAGGAAATGTTCGTTCACACTCAATACATGAATGTCTTTATCCAGCACGATGAGTGACTCTCTAACAGTCTGTACAATACTGTTAAAGTATTCCTGGCTTTCCCTAACAAGGAGCCTGCGTTCAATTGATTTTTCCTCTATAGTTTGTTGGCCCTGTAAGAGCGCAATTTCAGTGCACTTACGCTGGCTTATATCATTTTGAACACCAATAAAATGAGTTACGACGTTTTCATTATTTTTAACGACCGATAGATAGAGCTCATTCCAGAAAGGAATTCCATTTTTGGTGTAATTCCTGATTTCAACCATACATGATTCACCATTCTTTATCGCACTTCGCATAGTTTCTATGGCAATTTGACTTTTGTCTTCCGACTGTAAAAACCGGCAATTGTGTCCAATTATTTCTGCGCGACTGTAACCTGTCATCATTTCAAATGCCTTGTTACAATAAATAATAGGGTTGTCGTGCTGCTGATTGTCGGTGATGACCACGCCAGATATGCTCACGTCTAAGGCGCGGTTAATCAATTCAAGATCCATCTGCAAACCATCGTTTGAAAATGAGAATTTTGTTGAGTTAAAATTTTTCAAGAGAAAAAACTTTGTGAACTGAAATTTATTATAAAGCTAGATAGATAAACCCCCATTCACTAAAATTGTTGGAAGATTTATTCTTAGGCGGCTAATTTCTTATATCCGTTTAATAAATAATCACCTGTGGATTTGCTTTTAGTAGGCGTGGGAATACGTAGGTTTATAAATAAATAGTACAGCAGGGATTTTTCTGCCGAATAAGCAGTAGTTCCACATTGCCCTCCGAAAAGGGTATAAAATGTGAATTGAAAAAAGAGCAGTTTTAGGATTTTCTAGACCGCTAAGTTTTAAGCGCTACCACTGTTAAAAATTCATTCGTCTTGCAACCATTTCTAAGAGCTACGCCAAGTCCTAATTCAATTAGCTGCTAGTTAACGTCGAAATCTTAGACATCGATTGTTATAATAAAGAAAGGCAAATGGCTATTTCTGCATCTGTCTCTGTGTAGATAGAATCTATGGACTTAAATTCCGTCGCTTGTTCTAACGACCTGGCGAGTTGTGCGAGTCTTGGCAAACCTGCTGAAGAAGCTGTTCCATAGAGTTTATGCGCAGCTGGCGATATGAGCAAGAGATCTTGTTTGGCATAGCTATGCGCTAATGAGGTTTTCGCTTGCGTCAGCTGCTGTTTGGTCATCATTATGATCGTATCAAGTAGCGACTGATTTCCCTTTACTATTCCATTTAACATACTCCTATCTATGTGTTCTTCCATCTGCATATCTTTAATTTCGACAGATGTTGAAGAAATTTCTTGTTTTGGCAACCAATTGCGAAGTACTTCTCGCAAGGATTCTTCTGAAACCGGCTTAGGCACGAAGTCATTCATTCCGACTTTGATACACTGCTCGCGTTCATCCTTCACATTGCCTGCGGTTAAAGCTATGATCGGTACCGAATGCATCCCTTCTATAAGCCTGATGGCTGAAGCGGCATCATAACCATTCATTTCTGGCATCTGAATGTCCATTAAAACGATCTCAGGTTTTTTAAGTTTAGCGAGTTCTAATGCCTGAAGACCGTCACTTGCCTGCAAAATTTCTGCATTTGGGAAAGCACTTTCAATATAGGTAACTGCCAAGAGCATATTTACAGGATTGTCGTCTGCTACGAGAATTTTTAATGCTTTGTCAGAAATGCTTGCTCGAGATGCCAAAATGCGTGCACTGCTGACTTTCGCCTGATCTCTGAGCGAGGCCAAAGATCGGTATAAATTTTCTGCTCTTACAGGTTTAGAAATGCTACAATTTATTTGTGACTGTTTGCGGGCATTAAGAATTTTTAAGTCCTCCGAAGAACTGTGCAGCAGTAAAATAGGAAAATCTTGCATGAAATCTGGAAATTTTTCGCGCATCTTTTCCACAGTCTCTATTCCATTATAAATGGGCATGTGGTAATCGATAATCATCGCATCAAACTTAGCCCCAGAACCCATCAAAGCAATGGCTTCCATTCCATTGCGCGCCTGATGACAAACTATGCCTTTACCCGTTAACATCTCGTTTAAAATTGTTCTATTGTTGTCGTTATCGTCTACAATTAAAATATCCTTTACCCAACTTAAGTCGCTGTCTACATCTATATACTCATTTTCTGTGCGAGCAAGAATCTCGAAAGAAAATTCGCTGCCGCGGCCTTGGCTGCTGTGCACATCCATTTTGCTGTCCATCTTTTCTAGCAACTTACTGCTTATGGCTAAACCAAGGCCTGTTCCTCCATATTTTTTGCTGGTTGAGGAATCCTCTTGCTCAAAAGCTTTGAAAATTTTATTTAGTTTTTCTTCATTGATGCCGATGCCAGTGTCTCGTACGGCAAAGCGAATCAAAGAATCATTTCCTTTCCGCTCAAACACCATAACGCTAAGCTCAATTTCACCACTTTCCGTAAACTTTGCAGCATTACTCAATAGGTTGTATAAAATCTGCTTTAGCCTAACGGGATCAGCCCAGATAAACCTAGGCACATCAGGGCCAATATTTAGTAATAATTCTACTCCTTTTTGTTGAACCTGAAAACTGATAATGTCTGTTGCTTGGCTACATAGTTCTATTACATCACAACGTTCAATGTCCAGCTCAAGCTTGCCTGCCTCAATTTTAGAAAAATCTAAGATGTCATTTATGATGTTTAAAAGATCATTTGAAGATTGGTGTACAATCTTTAAATACTGCGATTGTAAATCGCTGAGGTCTGTCTTTAGTACTAAATCTGTGAAACCAATAATTCCGTTTAACGGAGTTCTAATTTCATGGCTCATATTGGATACAAACTCCGATTTTGCAAAACTTGCCTGTTCCGCAATTTCCTTTGCCACTTTAAGTTCCTCTGTCTGTTTTACGGCCGAAGTAATGTCTTGCGTAAAAATAACCATGCCGCCAATCTTTCCAGGCGATTCATACCACGGACGCATTTCCCATTTTAAAACGACCGGTTCTGCTCTGCCCGGCAGCTGGATAACGTCTTGCTCTTTAACTTCTACCGATCCAGCCAAAATCCGCTGGTGGCGGTCTTTGCCTTCCTGACCGATGAATTTAAACCACTCGTAGTAAGAAGTTCCAATCAACACGCGATCTTTCAAGTCATAAACCTCTACCCATCGGTTGCTCACCGCAATGTATTTCATGTCGTTATCCAACATGGCTACTGCAGCAGGTGCGTGTTCTGCAAATGCTGCAAGAATTCCTGAAGCTCTTTTGGCTAGAATCTCGATCTTCTTGCGTTGGTCAATGTCTTGAAATGATCCATACAATCTTTTGCATACGCCCTCTTCGAACATTGATTTTCCAATGCATTTTACCCATTTTTCTTTGCCATTAAATGTTTTAATTTGCAGTTCTAAATCCCACCCTTCGCCGGTAGAGATGCATTTATCCAATGCACGTTCGATGAGCTCACGAGATTCTCCATCGTTATAGAAATTTAGTCCTTGATCAAGAGAGGGCTGAAAATCTTCAGGAACTTCATGGATTTGCCTGGTTTCTTCAGTCCATTGTAGGCTTTTATCTTCAAAATTCAACTGCCATCCCCCAACTTCAGCAAGCTGATTTGTTTGTTGAAGGAGGTCTGTTACCTGTACCAATTTCTGTTCTATAAGTAATCGTTCAGTAACATCAAGGCCGTTTCCTAACACATAATCGGGCTCGCCAGGATAGCTTTCTATGACATTGTTAAACATCAGGGTTCTAAATATACCGTCTTTTGTTCGTACATGCATCTCGCCCGTCCCACGGCCGGCTTTAGCGATGTGATCAAGATATAGTCTAAGGGCTTCGTGCTTCTTATCTGGAATAATGTCAAAGAGGCTCATTTGTTGAAGCTCTTGCTGGGTATAGCCCAACATATCAGCACCGGCTTTATTCACTGAACTAAAATTACCCACCAGATCGTGGGTACACAGCAACCCTCGAGAATTTTGAAATAAAGCCCTCATGTAAGATTCACTTTTTGAAAGCTTGGCTTGACTTTCTTTAAGCAGGGTTACGTCTCTACCTGTTGCAAAAAGATTGCCGGTAAGGGGCTCGGGGCTCGCAACCCATTGAATTACTTTATATGTTCCAGCAGTTGTAAGAAAACGATGCTCGAAATTGGCAACGGGATAACCCGATTTAAGCTTCCCTACCGCTTTTATGGTTTTGTTTAAATCTTGGGGATGAACAAAATCAAAAATGTTTTTCTCAAGCATATCTGCCTCTTTCCATCCAAGTAGGTGTTCAAAAGCAGGATTAACTTTTATAAAAAAGCCATCAGCACCGACAACACACAACAGATCGTTTGAGAATAAAAAATGCTTTTCAAAGTTGCGCAGTTCGGTCCTCATTCTCCTCGCTTTGATCAGGCTCATTACCTCAAGGCTAAGCATTCGAAGGGCTTCCTTTTGATTTTCACGCAGTGCATTAGGCTTTTTATCAATTACACATAAAGAGCCAAGTGCATGGCCATCGGCGTCTGTAATTGGATAGCCTCCATAATATTTTATATTCGGCGCTTCCACCACTAGCGGGTTGCTGCAAAAACGAACATCTTTATCGGCGTCTTTAACTTCGAAAAACGCAGAATCCATAATTGTATATCTACAGAAAGCCACATCTCTAGAGGTATGGTCGCCATCAATGCCGACTTTAGATTTGAACCATTGCGTGTCCTCATCCAATAGCGTAATGATCGAAATAGGCATTTCGCAGATGATAGATGCAAGACTGGTAATCCGATCATACTCCGCCTCAGAAAGTGAATGGTCGATGCCATAGCTTTTCAATGCCTTTAGACGGGAGATTTCATTTGTTGGGACGATTAAATCTTGCATGATCAGCTGAGCTGGAAGTATGGGTTAAAATTAAGATTAAATAATTGTGCAAATTAAATATAAGTTTGCGCTAATTTGTTTCGAAAAAATTAATTTATTGAACATCAAAAAGGAGTAAAGGAGTTCACGCCATGCAGGTTCTGCTATCGACCATTCAATTGGCTCGAAGTGATTTTACGTTTATCATAAATTTATGTTAAGAAATTAAACATTGAGCCATTTAAAATTTGTCGCAAAAAAAAAGGCTTGAAACTGCTTCAAAAGGCATTCATGTATAAAAGAATAAATTTGTGTTGTGTAAATAAGTTATTGGTGTATAAATAGTTTTATTACTTTCAGAAGTATCGAAAAGAGTCGAATTTATGGGCTGTAAATTTCTATACACGAGATTTTAGCTTTCGGCTTCATTTTGATATTGATTGTCAATTTTTGTTCTAAAATAAATAAAAAATTTATAAAAAACAGCTGATCGGTCAGTGTTGATGTGTTTAGTTTTGGATCGCCGTAAACTTATTTATCAAATGACCACTTCAGCGCATAACTAAATCAATTCTGCTGCTTCAGTGTAAGTTAAAAATTGTTTCACCCACACTCCATTCCAGCATCAGCTCTCTTTTTGGCTTGGCTTAACCCTGGGTATTTCTATAAAAAAGATATTAGACGCACAATCTGTAGCACAAAAATCAAATGCATTAAAACCTAATTTACCTGAGATCGAAATTCGACTAAAACATTTTTTCTATATTTAAGCTTTAGTGATTTTCAACGGCAGTTTAATGTAAGGGTTTTTCAGCAACGCCTGGTATCATTCTTTTGGCTTTTTCTGCAATTAAATACAAATTAAAAGAGCGATGAGCGGTTTGGGAAACTTAAATTGGGGTTCGAAAGCGATTTGGCTTTTAGTCTAATTAATTATGGAAAATCTGTTTAACAATCATCGTTTAAATAAAAGACTATGTTTTTAGATAATTATAAGAGAAACTATCAATTTAGAAGCCGCAACAACAATGGCAAATACAATTGGCTTGCGGTATTGGTGTCGGTATTGATTTTTGCTTTACTTTGGTATTTTTTTGCTTAGCGGGCGCCTTAAAACAAAAAAAACATCACCAAAATGCTGGTCATGTTTTTTAGAAATTTTGTAGCAGCGTTTAAGTGAATTAGATATTTTAAACGCCTTTCTTACTCGTCATACTTGCTTTCTTTGCAGGTGCAGAAGTTCTGTTTGTCGCTTTTGCATTTGCCGACTTAGCAGCTGTCGCTTTAGGTTTTTTATCTGCTTTAGCGTCAGACAACTTGGTGTCTGATTGAGCATCTTCTTCGTCTTTTAGCGCTTCCTCCGTAAACAAAGGCATATCTTTAAGGGTGTTGTACCAAGTTACAATTTTCTTCATGTCAGATCCGTAGACCTTTTCTTGATCGTAGCCAGGGGCAACTTCGCCAAAATATGCTTTCAACGCAACCGCATCTCCTTTTGGATCAACTGCATCACCTTTTGTAGCCATGTTTGTAAAAATAGCGACCAGTTTTATTTCTTCGTCTTCACCATAAACGGTAATGTCTTCTAAAGATGCAAGTTTGGTATTTGCCATATTGGCTGTAAACTTAACCTTTTGTTCGTCTAAGCTTTCCAAAATGTAACCAACTTTATTTTGTCCAACCAATTTGAACAACCCGGGCTTGCCAGATACGGCAACTATTCCTCTTAGGTTCATATTTTTATATTGAGATATGAGTTTAAATGATTCTGTGATGCGCTCTGAGTGCTTGAGTACTTCTCAAGAAAGCAATGCAACTTTTTCGAACCTTAATCGATAATTTCTATGCTATTAATTACATCGCCTTGGCGTACGTCGTCTACTAAATCTACATTGTCTACCACTTTGCCAAAAACAGTATGGTTTCTATCTAAGTGAGCAGTATTCTCTCTGCTGTGGCAGATAAAAAATTGTGATCCGCCAGTATTTCTTCCAGAATGCGCCATAGAAAGGACACCTCTGTCGTGATGCTGATTTGCGCCCTCCAATTCACAATCGATCTTATATCCCGGACCACCGGTTCCAGCCAAATGCGCTTTAGAAGGATCTTTCGTATTTGGATCACCTGTTTGTACCATAAAGTTAGGAATTACGCGGTGGAAATTCACACCGTCATAAAATCCTTCTTTAGCTAGTTTTTTAAAATTTGCTACGGTGTTCGGAGCGTCTTGTTCAAAAAATTCAACGGTCATGTTGCCTTTATCGGTCTTTATTATTGCTTTACTCATTGTTACTGCGGTTAAAAAAATAAAAATTCTGTGCCTCTCAAACTTGTGAAGCTGGTGTAATTGTCAAAATTAATAAAATTTATCACACAACGATACCACAAATTTCAGCAAGCCGTTAAATTATGGTAATTTAGTATTTTAAGCGCATGTTCCTCCGAAAAAAATACCTCCTTCTCTTTTGCTGTTTGATAAGTACTTTGGCAGTCAGGGCTTCATCTATTCTAATTTATATGGATGAGGATCAAAAAAACGACCTCAAAGCCTATGGAATTGCGTATTGGAGCATTACCAAACAAGCCGACGTAGATTGGCTCCTAAATTACAGAGGAGGTAGCTTTCTGATTAAATACAATGCGCAGATAGAAAACGAATGTAAAATAAGAGGCGTTTCTTACGAGATATTACCAGATGGGAAAGTTGTGAATCTGCTTAATGAAATCAGTGACCCTTCCGTAAACATGGAAATGGTGAAGCTCGAAAAAGCGCCAAAGATTGCTGTCTATTCGCCTAAAAGTAAATTGCCTTGGGATGATGCCGTTACTTTGGTGTTAACTTATGCAGAGATACCTTATGACATTGTCTACGACGACGATATTCTACAAGATAAACTAAGCAAATACGATTGGTTACACCTGCATCACGAAGATTTTACAGGTCAGTATGGCCGTTTTTGGTCTTCATTCAAGTATGCAAGTTGGTATCAAAATGATGTGAAGACCCAAGAAGCATTGGCTAAGAAAATGGGTTTTAAAAAAGTTTCTGAAATGAAATTGGCGGTTGCAAAACACATAAAGGAATATTGTGTTGGTGGCGGGTTTTTGTTTGCGATGTGTTCTGGCACTGACACTTTCGATATTGCGCTTGCTGCCGACGGTACCGACATATGTGCAGCAATGTTTGATGGAGACGCTGCAGACCCAAATGCGCAGTCGAAGTTAGATTTTAGCAAAACGCTAGCTTTTCAAGATTTTAAGTTAAACACCAACCCTGGCGATTATGAATTCTCTAACCTGGACGTTACCCACACACGGTCGCTAACCGAAACCGACGACTATTTTACGCTGTTTGATTTCTCTGCGAAATGGGACCTAGTACCCACCATGCTTACCCAAAACCATGAAAAAGTAATTAAGGGATTTATGGGTCAAACAACCGCTTTTAGAAAAGATTTAATTAAACCGAGCATCACCATTTTGGGCGAAAACATAGGCGCAAACGAAGTGCGTTATCTACACGGCGAAATCGGAAAAGGACAGTTTACTTTTTATGGCGGCCACGATCCCGAAGATTATCAACATGCCATCGGCGACCCACCTACAGATTTAAGTCTCCACCCAAATTCTCCCGGTTACAGGCTGATATTAAATAATGTACTTTTCCCTGCAGCCAAGAAAAAGCCGCAAAAAACTTAAGCAGTTTTTTTGATCTGCCACACTTCTAACCCCTTTTCGCATATAATTGTCGAAACCAAAATGCTATTTACTACAATTTGGGGTAAAGCTCTACAGCAGAAATTACGACTACTATTTAACCAATAAAATTTGTATACTGCCTGTAAATTAGATTATTAGCTTAATAAATTCGATTAAACAATGATGTTGGCACGGCTTTTGAAAACAGAGCCGCAATTGAGGGTTGGAATTTACCGACTCCCCATTAATGAGTTAATTTTAAAAAGCAATATCATGAGAAAATTGATAATCGGTGCAGCAGCGTTATTAGTTACAACAGGTGCATTTGCACAAAGCACCATGAGTGGATCAAGTGCAAGATTCGGTTTGAAAGCAGGCGTTAATCTGTCTAGCTACAGCGGTACAGGTGCAAGAGATCTAGATTATAAGAACAATGTTGGTTACAATGTAACTGCCTTCGGAGATTTCGCCGTAGGAAATAACTTTTTCATTCAACCAGGTGTTTCGTTGCAGAATAAAGGAGCAAAGATCGAGAGTTCTAGTGCACTAGGCGGTACAACCGTTACTGGAACATTTAAGCAAGATGTAATGGCAGTGGAAGTTCCAATTAACGCGGTATTAAGAATCCCTACCGGAACTTCGGGTGCTGTACAAATTAATGCAGGTCCTTACATTGGTTTTAACATTTCTGGTAAAAACAAATACACAGGAACCTATACAAACAGCGCATTTGCCGGCACCACTTACAACAATAGCGATGTAAAATTTGGAAGTAGCAACACGGATGATTTGAGCAGTCTTGATTACGGTGCAAACTTTGGTTTAGCCTACCGGTTAAATTCCGGTCTTTCTATCGGAGCCAACTATGGTTTAGGATTGGCTAACCTTGTCCCAAAAGATGCTAGATCTAATGACGATAAACTTAGAAATCGTGTAATTGGTCTTTCAATTGGGTATTCTTTATAATAAAACCAATAAAGTCTTTGGCCGTTTTAGATTTATTCCTAGAACGGCCTTTTTTTTATCTAAGTGCGTGCTTGAGATATCAATTTGTATTGCTATTACGGGTATTTAATTTCTCACGCGTCTTCCCACAGACCAAATGTAATCTTAAAGTGTTGATGACCGGCGGATGTTTCGGTTAGCGATTGCAGAGGAAGTCCTTTTCGCGAGTAACGATCAAAAAGATTGGAACGTAAAGCGCGACCCTCTTCAGGGGAACGCCCAAAAACCCTAAAATATTTTAGTTTTCAAATAGTTTGATATTTAGTTGGGCGCTTTTACACGCTGTCCATTGTATCTTTAATTGGCTTTAAGGGCCAATTAAAGGATGTCATTTCCATCGTTAGCGCTCTTGGCAGGCGGATGTCTCGCGTTAGCGATTGCAGAGGAAATCCTTTTTGTGAGGAACGAACAAAAAGATTGGAACGGAAAGCGCGACCCTCTTCAGGGTAACGCCCAAATGTTTAAAAATTTCTTTAGTCTAAATTGATCATTGTTTTGGCGCTTTTACACGCTGTCCATTGTATCTTTAATTGGCTTTTAAAGGCCAATTAAAGGATGCCATTCCCATCGTTAGCGCACCTCTCATTTCGGCTATTTCGGTTAGCGATTGCAGAGGAAATCCTCCTATGATTAATATTACCTTTTTTTAAAGAAAGATCAAAAGATTTCCTTTGGAACAGGGCCTTCTAACGGCC
>NZ_JBSSEL010000037.1:0-13697 GCF_054061655.1 Pedobacter sp. UYEF25
GGAGGACTTGAAAAAAGTGCGAAGCTAAAGTCTCCGTTCTCTGGAGATTTAGAGGGGGCTTTATGCTGAGGGGTTCCTTAACTTAATGACATTGGAAGGAAACCCTCCTCTGGCGTTTTTGAGACCCGTATAGATACCTTTCAAAGCTACCTAACCATCTTTAATGCGAAGATGTTCGATCGGTATAGATTCTCCTAAGGGCGCCAGAAACCGACTACTTGAGTCAAAGTCTTCAATTTAAACCACTTCTGCAACAGCCAAGACCGTTTCTTGAGAATTTTTTGCCGGCTTTTATGTATTACAGACCTTTTAATTTTCGCACGATACATCGTTACTGTTAATAGCTACGAAGCAAAAAGCGTTGTAAATTATAAGCGCAACCAGCCCACAAATACGCCGCCGATCTGCTGTATGCTTTCCGGTCAATACGCCTATGATGTCGCGGGTAGTAAGATGAAATTAGAAACTTTTACATGGCGCGAATATCGTTATCTCGGCAAATATTACTTCGACTTTATCGATGGATTAGCTCAACCTTCTTATAGTATGACCAATGCCAAAACGGATATAACCGGAAAGAATCAAGAACTAGACTTTGGTCGCAAAATAATACAGATAGAAAGTACGTGGCTTTTGGCTCTTTTGGAACATTCCTGAACCCTGAGAACCTACGCAACGACATTGATCGCAAAAATATAAGATAGATTTTAAATTCGTTCAATGATAATTAAGGAAGGTTGTAAACTTAGATAAATTGCAGTTTCTTTGCAACCATACCAGTTAGTACCTTTTTATGAAGAAAGCAGAAAATACTCGACATACAATTCTAGAAAAAGCGTTTGAGATTATCTATAAAAAAGGGTATCAGACCACAAGCATAGATGAAATTATTGCAACAACAAAGGTAACTAAAGGTGCGTTTTATTACCATTTCAAAACGAAAGACGAAATGGGACTGGCAATCATAGACGAAATTTTAAAACCGGCAATGCGAACTGCCTTTGTAGAAACCGTTCAAAATAGTAAAGATCCAGTAAAAGAAATCTACGGACTGATAAAGTCGCTGTTATTGGATAATTCATTTTTAACCGTGAAATTTGGTTGTCCTGTCGGCAATCTCGCACAGGAAGTGAGCACGTGGAATCCTGTTTTTGGAAAAGCAATTGCTGAGATAATTTCTGAGTGGAAACTCACTCTAGAAACAATTATACAAAACGGAGTTGATAAAGGCATTCTTAAAAAAGGTGTAAGCCCCCAGCAAGTTGCTTATTTTGTAATTTCTGGCTATTGGGGAATTAGAACTTTCGGAAAAGTGTACAATAGCAATGACTGCTATCAATTTTATTTAAAAGAACTTAAGTCTTATCTAAACAACCTAGAATAAAATATGATATTTAAAACATACTAAATAGTATGTTTTAAATATCTTTGCATCGTCAATTTAAATTTTCGATGTATCAAACAATTATATTCTATCATTCCATAATTCGATGGCTTGTGCTCACGAGTTTGCTTTACTCCATTTTTAGGGCTGGAAAAGGCTATCTTTCAAATGCACCTTTTTCTAAAACCGATAATACAGTTAGGCATTGGACAGCAACAATTGCTCATATTCAGCTTGTAATCGGCATTACTCTTTATACGCAAAGTCCAATAATCAAATATTTCTGGCACAATTTCAATCAGGCCATTCAAAATTTAGACACGACTTTTTTTGGTTTACTTCATATCATTTTGATGCTGACAGCAATCATTTTTATTACAATTGGTTCAGCACTTTCAAAAAGAAAAACAACCGACAAAGAAAAGTTTAAAACAATTTTGATTTGGTATTCAATTTCGATAATCATCATTTTTATAGCTATTCCTTGGCCATTTTCTCCATTAGCAAACAGGCCTTATTTTAGATAATTCTGATAAACAAAAACATTGTACGTTAAAATCCAAAAGCAAAATTTGTTTGAAAAAAATTAATCATGTAAAAAATAATCAAATGACAAATCAACAATTAATAACAGAATTTTATGAAATATTCTACAACAATAAGAATATAATAAAAGCAAAGGAAATGATGAAAGAGAATTTTATAAATCATCATCCTCACGTACCTGCAGGTGCAGACTCAACCATTTATGCAATTACAAACTATGTATTTAATGCAAATCCTGATTTTAGGGTTTACATTAAGAAAATTTTAAGTGAGGGTGATTTTGTATGGATATATTGTTTTATTAAAAACAATGAAAATGACAAGGGAAGTATGGCAGTTGATATTTGGCGAATTGAAGATGGGAAACTTGCAGAATTATGGGATGTAGTTCAGCAAATTCCCGATGGTATAGATGCTACATCAATGTTCTAATTGCAAAATGATCTTATTTTAGATAATATGATAAATTTATTCAAAACAAAAATCGGCAGATTAAGGGTTATCGGCTACTTGGAGGGTATTTCTTTATTAGTCCTCATCTTCATTGCAGTGCCAATGAAATACTATTTTGGAAATCCAATTTTTTCAAAAGCACTTGGACCAATTCACGGAGCAATATTTTTGCTTTTCCTTTTCAATACTTTAAGTGTTGGCGTTGAGCAGAATTGGAAATTTAAAGACACGACTTGGAAAGTTCTTTTGGCCTGCTTTATTCCTTTCGGAACATTTTACATCGATCATAAAATATTAAGCAAGCTATGAAATCGGTTTTTATTATTGTTGGTGTATTATTTTTAATCTATATTTCTTTTCGCACTTACAGAATTGCAACGATAGACGATGGCCTTGGAAAGAAAATAGAAAACGGTGCGGTAATTCTGGATGTAAGAAGGGCGACAGAATATGAAATGGGTCATATTGATGGATCAATAAACATTTCATTGGGATCAATAAGGGAACGGTCTGTGGACTTAGATCCAAATAAAGTTTACATCACGTGCTGCTCGCATGGCTTAAGAAGCGTAAAAGTTGAAAGCATATTAAAAGAAGAGGGATTTAAACACGTATAAAACGGGGGGGCTTGGTCTGATTTAGAACAAATGGTAAATAAATTTCGACATAAAGACTCTGATTGCCCCGCAATTATAGCTAAAATAGAATTTCTCATTGATTTTGACACTTTAATTTTTATCATTAAACCCCCGTTTATTGGGATTTAAAATTGCCAAAAAGCATCTTGCTTTCAAATCCTCCTAAACCACCATCCAAAAGCTCACGCTTACTTCAAACATTATCCCGACCTGTCCCAAAAACCCGTCTTGATAAACTATATTCCATATATTTGTTATCGAACGTTTAATTGAACATCGATGGACAAGGAGGATTTCTTACGGGAATACGACGAGGCGCTGAAAAACTATACCGAGCTGATCGTGAAAAGCTTCAGGAAAAAAGATTTCAGGGAGTACAGCGAGATCCTGTTCTCTGCCCACAGCTGCGCGATAGAAGGTAACTCTTTTAGTGTAAACGATACCAAAGAGCTGCGCGAAAAGGGGATAGGCCTCAAATTACAGGACAAATCTCTGCTAGAGGCCTATGAGATCCTAGACCACTTCAGTGCGTACGACTTTATCTATGACAACCTTGATGCCCCATTGAGCGAAGACCTTCTCAAAAAGGTTCACTCCATGGTTACCCAGAACACCATAAAATACACCAAGGGAATGTCGCCCGGAGAATATACCAACACCCAGATGGCTGCCGGGGATACCATCTTTGGAGATTACGAGGCCAATATTGCCAAAGTGCCGGAGCTTATGGAGCTTACGCAGAAGGCGATCGACAGGGCCGAGATCCACCCCTTGGAGATAAGCGCCCGGTTCCATAAATTTTTTATTTATCTCCACCCATTCCCCGATGGTAACGGCCGTGTAGGTAGATTGATCTCAAACCTCATTCTGGCAAAATTCGGCCACCCGAATATTATCATAGAGGCAAGGGAAAAACAGCAATATATCAACGCCCTAAAAATAACCGAGAAGCATAAAGATCTGGATGTAATGACGATCTTCTTTGCCAAGACCTGTGTCGATCGTATGAAAACAGAGATCAGCCAAAAACAGGATCTTACCCAAAATCCCTCAATGAGTTTTGAGGCAAAAGAAAAGAAGGGACGAAAATTATGAAACTGGGATATGCAAGGGTAAGCACAATGGATCAGAATCTAGATCTGCAGACAGACGCCCTAAAAAATGCGGAATGTGAGGTTATCTTTCAAGAGAAGATATCGGGCAAGACCAAAGAGCGCCACGAGCTGATGAATCTTTTCTCGAAGCTCCGTGCCGGGGATACCGTTATTGTATGGAAGCTGGATAGGCTCGGCCGGTCATTGCGGGATCTGATCGACCTTGTTGCAGAAATGCAAAAACTGGGGGGTAAATTTCATAAGTATCCGGGATAGCATCAACACCGGGACGGCCACGGGAAGATTCACCTTCAACATATTTGCCTCACTGGCAGAATTCGAGCGGGAGATCATAAGCGAGCGAACCAGGGCGGGGCTGGAATCGGCAAGGGCAAGGGGCAGAAAAGGCGGTAGGCCACCAGGTCTTTCAAAAGAGAACCTCGCCAAGGCGAACGCGATAAAAGTGCTTTTTGACAAACAGGACAAGACCATGGAGGAGATAGCAAATGTTGTCGGTTTGAGCCGTAGTACCTGCTATAGGTATCTGGATATTTCCAATCCCTTGCCGACACACAAAAAAGGTTAATTAAAGGCAATCTTTATGTGTCTACCAATAAAAATCCATTTGCTGTACAGTAACACAAGACAATTTGTGCTATCTTGGAACATCGGTAACATATACGCACAATATAGCAGGTCGGGGGATGGAAGAAATTGTGGAAATAAAATATAAAATTTTGACTCAACTTGATATGAAAAAATTATCACCAATATTTTTGCTTTCTCTGGTGTTGGCAATTGCGGGCTGTAAAAAAGTAAATTCTGTGGCCAACCCAACACAAAGCTATATTGCTTACTTTCAAATTGATAGCCTTAACAATTATTTGAGACCTTCCTCATCTATGGATACCATTCACATAAGAGAAAAGTTAAAAGATTATGCTCTAAAAATATTAAAAGAAAAATCTATCGACAAAAGTAGTTTTACCAGTAGTTTTTACTCGTCTCCGACTAATAACGGTTTTATTCTCATGGTTAAAAATGCCGATAGGATAAACAATTTAAAGGTTGATAAACGGATCGATAGTCTACATAAGAGTATTGCGTTTAAAGGGATATAGGCTTTGTTAGTCTTTAATTTGATTTTTCTAAATAGATATTCCGACGCTAGTCACCACATAATACAACACCCCATCGCCAACTTCTATATTGGCATAACATATTGACATCTACAAGATCAAATTGGATAGATGAAGGCATGTGTATCAAATGAGAAAACATTTTCTTACTTTAGCTATGAACTGATTAACTAAATAGTTAAATTGTGATTGTAACCAACTTAACAAATCATGAGCATAAAACCAGGACCAAAAAAGATCGCGGAATCGACAGGAAAGCCAGATAAGCGTCAACGAGATAATAAAGAAACTCCAGGTAATACACCGTCACTAAAACCACACAAACACACAAAAGGAAAGTAATTATAAAACTTCTCCGAATGGTGCTAGCACCCAACTTGCGAATTAAACCACCTTAAAGAAAATTTTCAATATCAAGTTTCTTCGCTCCTAGTATGCAAGTCGAAAAGAAGAACTTACAATAAAAGATATCGCAGTTTAAATTTGGGAAGTCTGGTATAATTTGGACGAACAGATATGTTATATCGCCTTATAATAGCGTTTCATAGCCAATAAAACAATTGTAAACTGATTTAAAAACTGACAAAGATCTTAGGCTAGAAAAGTTAAAACATACATTTTTAGCGCTTTGCAAAAGACATGGATTTTGAAAATTTAAAAAAGCGTATACACCCTGATGCTAATCCAAAACTTACTGGATTTCAGACGTTAGCTTGGTATCTATTTGTTAGCTACCCATTTTTTATTTTTATAATAAGTGGCAGCATAGCACTTTTAGCTTACTTCACCCGAGACGACAATAGAAGTATTAGTCTAAGCAATGTGGGTTTTGGAATGTTGATCGGCTTGTCATCAGTATGTTTCTCCTATCATAAGATTTTACAAACCGGAAATTACATTAGACTTCACCTAGACGTACAGAAAGCCGGAGAACTTTTTCTAACTTCTGCTATAGCATTCGTCTTGTCTTCCGCATTAAAGTATGCATACTTTGTAATTGATCCTGAAACCTTTTTATATAACTGGTTTGGATTTCTGATTCGATCGGCATATAGGTGTAGTTTTTTCGCTGCAGAATTGATTTGTATAATAGGACTTGCAAAACTGATAGACGTTTTACACATCAGAATTACTTCATCTATACGGTGATCTTCTATATTCAAAGAAAACTTATTAATTGATGCCCCTTAAAAATTATCACCAAAACCAAGTTTTTATGGGATTTAGTTTTTCTCAATTACTCATTATCAAAAACTGAAATCCTCATTTGATTATTGAAATGGGTTTATGATAACTTGGCTATACACCCGCTATTCTATGTAGTAAATTTGTGGCATTTTCTGAACCAGGTTAACTGGGAGACTTTAGTATCCGAAAAACCGGGGTTTACTGATATATTATTTTAGGATAAATATTTCATTGTCAACAAAGAGATTTTTTTTCAATCTATCAAAGATTAAAAGGAAGTTTGATCGAATAAACCGACAGAAATTGATTTCGGAACCGCCCGCCACAGAAATAAATCAGCTCTTTGATGGTCTTATTCGGTGAAAATTACGTGTCTAATAAAATAACCCGTTTTCATACATTTGGTCTCTATGAAAGCTCAGTCCAAATTATTACGTGGTGGTGGCGAGATGGGGGAACTGACCCGTTCCTTCGACTGGTCTACGACAACTTTAGGTGCAGTTCAGTTATGGCCGCAGAGTTTATTGACCCTTTTGAACGTGGTTCTCAATTCTAAATTTCCAATGTTCTTGTGGTGGGGACCAGAACTGATCCAATTTTATAACGATGCGTACCGGCCAAGCTTGGGAATCGAAGGAAAACACCCAACAGCACTGGGGCAACGGGGTGAAGAATGCTGGCCTGAAATATGGGCGATTATCAAGCCCATGATGGATCAGGTGCTTTCTGGCGGCGAGTCTATCTGGCAGGAAGATCAACTCATCCCAATATTTCGCAATAATAGAATGGAAGATGTTTACTGGACCTTCAGTTATGCGAGGGTAGACGATGAGATGGGCGATGCTGCAGGAGTACTAGTCATTTGTAACGAGACGACAAATAAGGTAAGGGCTCTAAGCACAATTACAGAGGCGAACGAAAAGTTGCATACTGCTCGGTTACAAGCAGAAGGTCGGCGTGATAGATTAAACCGCTTTTTCATGGAAACTCCTGTCGGGATCTGTATCCTTGATGGGGCCGATCTGGTTTTTGAGCTGGTCAATCCACTCTATCAACAACTTTTTCCGAGACGTGAATTATTGGGCAAAGCCTTATTGGATGCCATACCAGAAATCAAGGGACAACCGATCTGGGAAATCTTACAGGAAGTTTATCAAACAGGGAAAACTTATGAAGGGAACGAATTGCTGGTTCCCCTGGCCCGACATAAAAACGGCCCGATTCAAGACCGGTATTTCAATTTTATTTATCAGGCAAGAACCGATGCCCAGAACAAGTCGGATGGGATCCTTGTTTTTGTTATCGAGGTTACAGATATGATATTGTCCAAGTTGGAATTGGTAAAAGCCCAGGACAACTTAACAATGGCCGTAACAGCGGCACAATTGGGAACGTTCGATCTTGACCTGAAGAAGGGGACTATGGACTGGGACGAACGCTGCCGTACGCTTTTTGGCATCAGCCATAATGATCCGGTTACCTATGAAAAAAATTTCCTGCCCGGCCTCCACCCCGATGATCTCGATAGGATCGATACAATAATCAAGAACGTATTTGTCAAATCGATCAGCAACGGGAATTATGATGTAGAGTACCGCACCATCGGTGTAGAAGATCATCAGTTGAGGTGGGTGAGAGCCATGGGTAAAGCTTACTTTGATGAGCAGGACGAGCCGCTTCGCTTTGTTGGCTCTGTAATGGATATAACGGAGCGAAAACAGGATGAGATCAGAAAAAATGATTTTATCGGGATGGTTAGCCATGAACTGAAAACGCCGTTGACTTCGCTGACCGCACTTTTACAAATGTTAAGTTTAAAGTTAAAAAATAGTGGCGATCAGTTTGTTGTCGGGGCGATCTCAAAATCTAACACCCAGGTGAAGAAAATGGCAAATATGATCAAGGGTTTCCTTGATATTTCACGTTTGGAATCCGGGAAAATACATATCGAAAAAGAACATTTTGATTTAGATCAGCTGATCAAGGAAATTATTGAAGAGATTAAACTTACAGTAACGAGCCATTCTATCGATCTTTTGCCCTGTGACCCGCTTGATATTTATGCCGACAGGGATAAAATAGGATCTGTTATAACCAATCTGCTTACCAATGCTGTAAAATATTCACCGGAAGGAGAAATTATCCAGGTACTGTGCAGTAAGGATCAGAACAGTGCGAAAGTTAGCGTTGCAGACCAAGGTATGGGAATAAAACCAGCTG
This sequence comes from Pedobacter sp. UYEF25, assembly GCF_054061655.1. NCBI lineage: Bacteria > Pseudomonadati > Bacteroidota > Sphingobacteriia > Sphingobacteriales > Sphingobacteriaceae > Pedobacter > Pedobacter sp. UYEF25. Next base: position 8,663 of record NZ_JBSSEL010000037.1, read on the forward strand.
ATATTGAGAAACTATTTGACCGGTATTATCGGATAAAAAACAAGCAAACCCATAACATTGCCGGTTTCGGGATAGGCCTTTACCTATGTGCAGAAATCATCGAGCGCCATGAAGGAAAAATCTCTGTAGAAAGTAAGTCGGGTGAAGGTTCTACCTTTACATTCACGTTACCATTAATATGATAGAGCCCTTGTCTAAAAACCCTCATCTGAAAACCATTGATTTAATACAGCTAAAAGATCCGGGTCCTCGTCAATTATCAACATTTTGTTCATTTTTATGCCCTTTGAATTAAATATAGAAAGCGATAGGTATACTGAACTAAAAAAAATTGAGCCTATAGTTTTTGTACTATTTACTTTACGTTTTGGTATCCATAATCAAAGCTTTCCCTACATCTTAATTGAAAGTAGCAAAGGATTAAAAAAGAAACCTCCAAGAAATTTGAAAATTAAAACAAAGGGGCTTTAATTATTTTATCAATATTACGATACCTAAAAAAGTACTGATTATCGAGGACGACAAGGATTTGCTTGAGATTATTCCCATTCTTTAAACCAACTTTTACGTATTACGCTACTTGATTGCCTTCAGCTCTCTTATAGTTTTTAACAGCAATTTCGCTACGTCTTCTGACGATGCCGGATTTTGACCGGTTATCAGAAGACCGTCCTTTACTACATTGCTGACCCCATCGGATCCCTTGTTGTAGTTTGCACCCGATTTTTTTAATTCATCCTCTAAAAGGAATGGGACTACCCCACTCAATTTGAGTGCCGCCTGCTCGGTATCGGAAAAGCCGGTTACATTTTTTCCCTTGATCAAAAGATCGCCATTTTGGACTTTGACCTTAATCAACACCCCCGGGGCGTAGGATACAAAGGCGGTAGGCTTATTGTGTTTTATAAAATTCTGGATCAGGGCGATGGATGCCATATCATTCACCAGATCCCATAACGGCCCATGTCCACCCGAATAAAAAACAGCATCAAAATTAATCTGCCCCACTGTTTCTAACTTGACGGAATGGGCCATCTTATCCTTCAGGTCCTTGTCCTTGGCAAACCGTCTGGTTGCTGTTGTCTGCACCTCAGACAATTCGCTTCTGGAATAAATAGGGGGAGTACCCCCTGTTGGTGAGGCAATGGTGATCTCTGCCCCGGCATCTTCAAATATATAATAAGGAGCTAGAAATTCTTCGATCCAGAACCCCTTTTTTTGACCTGTGTCTCCCGGTTCGCTGTGGGACGTTAACACCATTAATATTTTCATACTTTCTATTCAAGTTAAATTTTTTATTTATAAACCCTTACAATCACTCTTTCCTCGGTTTTTTCGCAAAAATAATCCGTGGAATATTCTCGTTGCCTTCCTAACGTTTTAGGCCGCCTCTTGGTTTTGCTCTGGTTTTGCTGTCATTATTCCCGCAAATCCATTTCCGATTTCGATAAATTTCGATTCCTTTTTATTGTAAACCCACCTTGGATTATCTATGTTTTTATATTGGGCTGCTTTTCTGTTCTCTTTTTGGATCCTATTCGATTTTAGTGAATCTGATCGTCAGATAATCGATCCACTTCTTATGGTCTGAGATTTTTTGCCATAGTCCGGAGATCTCTGTCTCATTGTTGCAGAAACTGCCCTTGAACCGAAGTTCCTCTCCCTTGATCTTTAGCTCACCGTTCTTTAAGGTAGCCGTCATGTGAGTAGATGAGCCCTTATCGTTGTAATGTTGCAATATGATTTCATCGTTAAACTCACCGAGCCCGATCATCTCGTGGGCCTGACTTTTCTCCTCTCCCATTACCACATCAGCCTTATGAAGCAAAAAAAAGCCTCCGAGTATGATTTCATAGGTATCAGTTCCGACAATCGTTGTCTCCGGAGATCTTTCGGTCTCTAATATCCGTCCATCTGTCTTCCATGTTCCCACCAGTTTGCTGAAATCGGTATTTTTGATCAGGTTGTTTTTCATTTTGTTCTATGATTTTATCCAATGGCTTTTCCAGGTACTTTCTCCATGGGTGTTTTCGATTTTTCTTATCGGTATCTGCTGATTTAACCTACGCATTGAATCAATGTAATCATATTGCCGCTATCCCCAAGTGGATCAGGAATGCCGCCCTCGATCCTTTGGTCGGTTCATTGAAATTACTCTTTCTTTGATTTTGATATTTCCCCCCCAACTTAGTTTCAGATATCCCCATCGTAAAGATGGGACTTTTTGATCTTTTCTCATATTTTTAGCATAAAATGGTCAAGGTCATAAATGTGACTAAGAAGGACTTTCTACACATTCTAGAAAAAGTTGAAGAGAAAGAAACTGTTTTAGATAACCTTTTAGACTATCCCACCATTGCGGTGTAGCAATCTCAACGGATATCAATTAAAATCAAGATATGAATGTCTTTTTGCGTACATTGATTGACCGCATATAAACAGAAAATGTCAGAAGAAGAATTTGGTGCCATGATCAAAGATCATATCTCTGCGCTGACCAGGAACGCATTAAAGTTCACCAGAGATCTGGAGGATGCCGATGATCTGGTACAGGATACCATGGTCAAGGCGATCAGGTTCTATAAAAGTTATGAACCGGGAACAAACATAACGGGCTGGCTGTTCGTCATTATGAAGAATACCTTCATCAACAATTGTAGAAAAGAGGCTCGGAAACGTGCACTGATGGTACAGGAAGACGAAATATCCTCCGCAAACCTCTTATATAGTGCCGAGCGCAACAAAGCTACCGGAAGTATGGTCATGGAGGATATAAATAAGGTCTTGGGTTTAATTCCAGAGGTGAACCGAATTCCTTTTATACGCTATGTGGAGGGATACAAATACCATGAGATCGCCGAAGAGCAGCAGATTCCACTCGGCACGGTCAAAACACGTATCCATGAGGCACGGGTCATGCTCAAAAAACAATTGAGGGGATATGACAAAAGTTGATTATCAAAGACCAGAATAGCTCGGATGCGCAGCTATTATATTTTTACAAAAAAAATATTGGCTGATCAGAACTTTGGACATCATAGATTGTTGAATGTAATGTTCCGAAGCGGTAAAAAAATTATCTTTAGACCATAACCTATAGCTTTAATCTGATGATCACCGAAATATTGACCCCGAACGTTGTTGATCTATTGAAGAAAGAGCTGCCTTATTCCTGTACCCTGCAGTCGTATCTCGGCCAGGTCGTTCTGGAGATCGGCAACATTGATTTTGAACAGCAAATGGGATCCCTCGTACAGAAGATCCAGTCCGCTATAGACCTTCACTTTCCCGACAGGGATGAGGATCTGTGCGTGGTCATCAAAAATAGGGATACAGGGACACAGAACACCATCAAGATATGGAAACCTTATGTGGCATAGGTGAAAGGACAAATATTCCATGCGCTGGAGCGTTTTGAACTTTGTTTTGGTAAGCGTTCATTCTGCAAGTTGAAAGATTTTGGCATGTCGAATAAACATGGGCTAGAGGTCTAAATAAACAAACTTTATTACACGACAAAAACAATCCGTAGATCACTTTTGTTGATACTCTGAATCAATTTTAACCGATACCCTACACAATGACTGCTTTCTCCCCCTCTGAAAGACACACCATCGTGCTGTTTCAAAAAGGGGACAAGAACGCTTTTTTGGAGCTATATGCCCGTTACGCACCAGCTATCTTGGGGATGCTGACAAGAGTTGTTGGCGATCGGGAACAGGCAGAAAAATACCTCGATGAATCCTTCTGTACCTTCTGGTCAGAGCGACATACCTACGATACCGGCAAAGAACGGCTGTTTACCTGGATGGTCAAGATTGCCCTTGACTGTGTCGAGGCCAAGGCCGTCAAAACAAAACACGTAGACCTGCACATACGCGAACTGGTCGATCTTTCCTGCGGTATGGATGTTGGATCCTATCTACGGAATAAAAAGTGTGTCGAAGCACTTGGGACCTATGTAGATCCGCCGATCAAACAGGCTATTGAGATGTTATACTTTAAGCCCTACAGCTACAATACGGCGGCAGAAAAGCTAAGATTTTCGGTAAATTTTTTGAAACGGGAGGTCATAAGGACGATCAGAAAATTAAAGCATACAGATATCCCGACGTAATTATAAATCATTCTGTCACCTGATCCCGTTTTTCACTTCCCAAAAAATAGAATAGAAGCACTACGTGCCGTATTTAATGCCTGCTGAACGATGCCAAACCCAACAGCAAAAAGAAGGGGAAGGAAACCAAGGTTACCTTCCCCCAACTTTAAATTAACGCTCTCAATGGTATAAACGATCAGCCCTCTAAAAAAGTTTTTGGAACATTATCTTTTTTTGGGTCTGAACCCAAAAACCATCCCAACCCATTACTTGCCGTTGTCGAGCCGTGTAAAACTTAACCTAGGAAGCGTTGTTTTGTGGAAATACAAATATATCCATGAGCCTAAAAAATAAGTTTTTCGAGCGTTTCTCCAATGCTGCCACTGCCTTTACAGGAAGTTCTACGGCCTTTATTTCAGCTTTGCTGATTGTTATAGTTTGGGGAATAAGTGGGCCCATCTTTAAATATTCTGAAACCTGGCAGCTCGTGATCAATACTGGTACCACCGTTATTACCTTTCTGATGGTCTTTCTAATACAAAAGGCCCAGAATAAGGATGGAAAGGCAATCCAGTTAAAACTGAACGAGCTTATCGCAGCGGTAGAAGGGGCAAGCAATAGGATGGTGAACATAGAAGAGCTGACAGAGGAAGAGCTGGACAAGCTCCACAAGTTTTATGATAAATTATCAGAATTGGCAAAGAAGGAAGGGGACATACACTGTTCCCACTCTATCGATGTCGCCTCGGATATTCATAACAAAAAAACCTCCATCCATAAAAAATTTAAGATGAAGGTTTAACTCAATCTGGAGAAACACTGGCCAAAGTTTTGACCAGGTGTTATTAAAAAATTTGAGATCTCAGACATCCACGAAACAAAACCTACCGCTATGTTTGTTCATCGATGCGCTGCTCGATTTGTTTTATTTGGCGT
>NZ_JBSSEL010000038.1:0-12192 GCF_054061655.1 Pedobacter sp. UYEF25
CTCAACATTATCGATCTAAATTAAATCTTAAAGAGTTTTTTAATAATTTGGGCGTTCCCCTGAAGAGGGTCGCGCTTTACGTTCCAATCTTTTTGTTCGTTCCTCACAAAAAGGATTTCCTCTGCAATCGCTAACCGCAAATTTTGCGACTCAACTCGTCGATCTAATTTTTTAAATCCAAAGATTAATTGATTACTTTTGCACAAAAAATACCCATCTACATGAAACGTGATACCAAAATCTTCGACCTGATTGACAAAGAATTAAACCGCCAAGAACATGGTTTGGAGCTTATTGCATCGGAAAACTTTGTGAGTAAGCAGGTTATGGAAGCTGCTGGATCTTGTTTAACCAATAAATACGCCGAAGGTTTACCCGGAAAACGCTATTATGGGGGTTGCCAAGTGGTAGATGACGTAGAGCAAATCGCCATTGACAGGGCAAAAGAGTTGTTTGGAGCGGAATGGGTAAATGTGCAGCCGCATTCTGGTGCACAGGCAAATTCTGCAGTGATGTTGGCCATTCTTGAAGCTGGAGATAAAATTCTCGGTTTCGATCTTTCTCATGGAGGTCACTTAACGCATGGCTCTCCTGTAAATTTTTCTGGAAAATTATATGAGCCATTTTTTTACGGTGTGGTAAAGGAAACAGGATTAATCGACTATAAAAAGCTAGAAGAAGTTGCTTTGGCTGAAAAACCAAAACTGATTATCTGTGGTGCCTCTGCTTATTCTAGAGAATGGGATTACAAATTTATACGTGAGGTGGCAGATAAAATAGGTGCTTTGGTATTGGCAGATATCTCGCATCCTGCAGGTTTAATTGCAAAGGGTTTGTTGGCAAATCCATTGCCGTATTGCCACATTGTAACGACAACTACCCACAAAACCTTACGTGGTCCACGTGGTGGAATGATTATGATGGGTAAAGATTTTGAGAACCCTTGGGGGCTCAAAACGCCAAAAGGCGAAGTGAGGATGATGAGCCATTTGCTGGACATGGGCGTGTTTCCGGGAACTCAAGGTGGCCCCTTAGAACACATTATTGCTGCAAAAGCCATTGCTTTTGGCGAAGCCTTGACAGATGAATATGGAATTTATATTAAGCAAGTTGCCGTAAATGCCCAGGCCATGGCGAAAGCATTTGTAAATCGTGGCTATAAAATTATTTCTGGTGGCACAGACAATCATTTGATGCTCATCGACTTGAGAAGCAAAAACGTAACAGGCAAGGTTGCCGAAAAAGCATTGGAAATGGCCGACATTACCGTAAATAAAAATATGGTGCCTTTTGACGACAAATCTCCTTTTGTAACTTCGGGAATAAGAATCGGAACAGCAGCCATTACCACAAGAGGGTTTAAAGAAACCGAAATGGACGAAATCGTTTCATTAATAGACAGGGTAATTTCAGATCCAACCAATGAGCAAGAAATTGAAAGCGTTAAACAAGAGGTTTTGAAACTTGCCGCACGTTTTCCTTTATATAAATAAGCATTGAGAGGTTATCTGGTTTCAGTAGCTTTAACTTTTTGTCTGAATCAGGATTTTTAAGATTTAAGGATTTTTTTTTTGACGGCATAATTTCCACCCCTAGTCAGTTTTAAAACAGGGATGGAAATTAAATTTTAGTACAGGAAAGAGGTCGGCAAAAATTTGCCCACAGGGCCGCAGCGATCGCGAAGTAATGCTACAGCGCGGCTGTTGGCCAAATAATTATCTACATATATCTTGTCTGCATACTGATTTCAGGATGGCTCGCGCACAGCCAAGGAATTCAATCGACAGAATAATGACGAAATAAGTTTCTCAAAAACTGCAAGTTGGAAGCATTTTCAGCAAAAATCTACCAAGGCCAAATAGTTGCCGTGGTGGCTGATACTCTTGGGATTTAAAGCGTGATAGTCGAAGCTTTTTGCGCCCCCGCAATAAATATTAGTTTTAGTATTCCGCAGATCTTGCTCATTCAAAGCAGCGGTGCTATGAATGTAGTTTAATGTACTAGTGGTTTTTGTAAAGTAGACTTCGTTATTAATTCTTACCCGACCTGAGGCGGAGCCTACTTCCGCAAGGAGACAAAAAATGAGGCCCGGTTCGAAAGTTCTGATGCCCGTTTGTCTGTTGTAAATTTTATAGGCTGCTTCTTTTAAGCTCCATAATTTCCATACATATTCATCTGGTTGTGCTGCGCTAAAAATTTGTCGCTGTTCTTCTTGGTTGAAAATTTTAGCTAAAAAACCCTTCCTCCTCCAATTGCTTTGAACATTTGCCAATGCTAAATCGACAATGTCATTACCCAGCATCCTTCTCAGCAAGCTTCTTTTCTATAATTTCTTCGGTAGCCTTTACGTTAAGCATTTTGGACATAGAATCATTGTCGATTTCAATTCCAAATTTCTCCTCAATGTCTAAAATGACATCCACTAAATTGGCAGAATTGATTTTTAAATCGGTCAAGAAATCTGTGTTTTCATCTATGTGTTGTACTGCAGCCTTATCTTCTGCGTAGGGTGTTACAATTTCTTTAAGCGCTTCTAACAACTCTATTCTATTCATTTGGGTATTTTTTTAAGATTAAACAGGCATTTACATCGCCAAATCCAAAACTCGCCTTGGCTAATATAGAAAAATCTTTCCTCAACAGTCGTTGAGGAATCTTTTCTGTGTCAATTAAATCGATAATCTCTGGATGTAAATCTTCGCAATTGATATTTGGAAAAATAAATCCTTCATAAAGTTGTAGCACGGAGGCCACACATTCAATACTTCCGGCGCCACTAATGCAGTGTCCAATCATTCCTTTTATAGAGTTAATAAATGGAAAATTCTCTCTATCTCTTTCTAAAGCTTGCTTCCAGTTCAGCACCTCCAATCCGTCCTTCGAGGTAGCGGTTAAATGCCCATTGATCACTTCTACGTCTTTGGGAGTTATTTGAGCACTTTCCAGTGCTTTTGTAATGCACCGCTTTACGGCTGTCGGATTTGGAGCCGTCATGCTTCCCAGCCCACGCTGTCCGCCGGAATTTATATGCCCGCCTAAAATTTCCCCATATATTTTTGCACCTCTAGCCAATGCAGTGTCCAGATCTTCTAAAACCAATGCACCAGCGCCTGCGCTTGGAATAAAACCTTTGGCAGTAGCACTAAACGGCCTACTTGCCTGCTCAGGATTTTCATTGAATTGATAAGGACAAATCTTCATGGCGTCAAAGCCTCCCCAAATGTATGGGCCGCTATCGCTCGTGCTTCCAGCTAAAATTCTGTTTGCAGTACCCAGTTTAATTCTTTCATAAGCCATAATAACACTTTCCGTACCGGTTGCGCAAGCAGAAGAATTGGTTAAAATTTGGTTGCCCAAACCAATTTTCCCCGCAATAAATGCGCTTACAGCCCCGTTCATCACCTGACCAACAACAGAACTGCCAATTTTTCTAACCTCGAGCGCATCAATTTTATTCATCGCCCACCTAAACTTATCGATGCCGGAAGTGCCCGTTCCGAAAGAGATTCCGCTGTCCCAAAAGGGCTCCTCCTTTTCTGCAAAGGTTAAGCCTGCATGTGCCCAGGCATCCAACGCAGCAACTACCCCATAAATAATTCCTGTTGCGTCTAAATTTCTTCGTTCTAATGCATTAAAATATCGAGCTATTCGTTCTTCGGAGAGTACTGGTTTTCCTGCAATCTGACAAGAAAAACCGAGTGCCGCTAGATCTGGCTGATGACGGATTCCTGAAATGCCATGTTTAAGGGCATGATTAAATGCTGCCAATGTGTTACCGTTTGGCGAAACAACCCCCAAACCTGTTATAACGACTCTCCTTTCCATCTAATGTTACAAAATCATTCCGGCAATCTCGCCCCTACACACCACTTCGCCACTTACGTTTTCCATCCGTACCCTGCATTTGAGCTTTCTAAATCTAAAATAGATTTTTTCGCTGATAACAGTTACTGTCTCCTCGGGAAAAACCGGTTTCAAAAAATCAATGGATGTATTTGTCATCGCTATAGACAAATTAGCATCACTCTGCTCACCCAATAAGAAAACACCAAGGCAAACAAGTCCAATTTGTGCCATGGTCTCAGTCAAAATAACGGCAGGTGTGACAGGATTATTTTTAAAATGACCTTTATAAAAATCGGCTTCTGCTAAGTAGGTATAGCAACCAACAACGCCATCTTCATTAACCGAATGCAGCGAGTCTACGAATAAAAAAGGCACTGAATAAGGAAGTTTTTCTAAAATTTCATTGATAGTCATATCACCATTGCAATAAAACCCGCTGTGCAGAAAAGCCAGGGCCAAAGCTCAACATCAAACCTTTTTCGCCTTTAGCAGGTTTTCTATCCATAAACCGTTCTAATACATACAACACAGTTGCGCTGCTCATGTTGCCAAATAACCTTAACACTTCCTTGGTATCGTTTATGTTTTTTCCAAGCTCGCCAAACAGTCCTTCTACCATTTGCACTATCTTTTTGCCTCCGGGATGAAAAATTAGGTGGTCTATGTCTTTAATGCTTAAGCTATTCTTGGCGAGAAATGGATGAATAATCGCTGGAAAATGCGCTTCGATGGTTTCTGGAACAGCGACATCTAACACCATCTTCAAACCCGCATTGGTCATCTTGAAACCCATCATCTGTTCTGCATCGTAAAAATGATACATCTCTTCAGCTAAAATTTCGGGCCCCTCATCATCACTGTTCGAACTCAACAACACGCAAGCCGCGCCATCACCAAAAATAGCGGCGCTCACAATATTGGCCATCGAAAAATCATCAAGTTGAAAAGTGGCTGTTGGCGATTCTACTGCGATTACCGCAGCTCTTTTACCAGGGTTGGCTTTTAAAAAATTTTTGGCGTAAATAATGCCCGAAACCCCGGCAGCACAACCCATTTCTGTAACAGGAAGTCTGACCACATCTTGCCTCAATTTCAAGCTATTGATCAAATACGCGTCCAAAGATGGGATCATAATTCCAGTACAACTTACGGTAATCAAAAAATCGATGTCGGCAGGTTGCCAGTCGGCTTTTTTCAATGCCTCAGACAAGCAAGCAGAACCGAGCTTTATGCCCTCACGAATGTAAATGTCGTTCCTTTCTTCGAAGGATAAATCGCTAAACACCATTATAGGATCCATAAAGGAAAATCTTTTATCTACGGCGGCATTTTCAAATATCTTCTTTACTTTGCGTTTGAATCGATCTTCCTGACCATCTAACCAAACATCCAAGAAAGGCAAAATGTCTGCAGTTTCGCGGCTAAATTCCGGAAGGGCTTTGGCTACTGCCTTAATTTTTACGCCATCTGTGCGCTTCATACTTGTGCTGTGTTTATGATCCATTGGTAACGAAATGCCCACTTCCAGTTTATGGTAAAATTTTTTAATTTAAGTATTGTCGAGTATCTCTGTAAATCGTCGCGTTTGAAACCTCTTAAAATGGAGGTCAATCCATCTTGTTTAGACATGCTATTTAGCTTAAATACGTAGCAAAGTGCAGTAAATAACCTATAAGCAGTAGCGCTACGTTGCAAATCATTTACAACTAAACCCATTTTGGCAGTTCCTTTATAATGGCTTAACAGGTTAACAATATCTTCATCGATAAAGTGGTGCAATGTTAAAGTTAAAAGTACGATATCGCAACTGATCGGGTTTTCTAAATGCTTAAAAATATCTTTACACGCATAGCTGATGGAATCAAATTCTTTGGAAAGCGCTTCGGCGTGGGCAATGGTAAAAGGATTGGCATCAATCCCCACAAGCTCGAACTTTAAGTTATTTTTATTAGCATAACGGGCTAGCGCACGCAACATGTCTCCATTTCCACAACCTACATCTATTATTTTAATGGTTCCTTTAACTCTATTTCCAATGAGTTTTTTAACACCAGCTAACGTTACCTTATTTCCACCTAACAACTGATTTATACTCGCAATTTTATCTAGCGCATCCCTCAATTCTTCTCCTTCCAAAGAAAAATCGTCCATAATCTCGTCGTCTTTACTTCTAGTTTTAGTGTTTATCGCCATAGATTGGAATCGGTTTACCGTGGGTATGCTTAATAATTTGTTTCAATAAAAAAGGAAAATGGGCCAAGCTAGATAACGCTAAACTTGCTGCAACGGGGTTATCTAAAATCTTTGAAATAAAACGGCCAAGTTTGATTCTCAGTCCGAAAATTTGATTCCATTTTTTACTATAAAGGTCTTCTAATGCTTGCCGAGATTTAATTTTACCAGCTGTAAACGCACCAATGAATTCACTCGCAATTTTTGCACTATGAATTGCCATTGCCATTCCGTTACCGCAGAGCGGATGAATGAGACCCGCAGTGTCGCCAATCATCAACATATGGTTTTCTACATTCCTCTTGTCACTAAACGAAATCTGGCCTATGCTGATCGGCTCCTCAAAAACGATGCTGCTTTTATCTAAAATTGCCTTTAAATGCGGATTTTTCTTAAGAACCTGATCTTGGTAAGCGTGAATATTCTTGAATTTTTTGAAGCTTTTGTAGTTGGCAAGGTAACAAATATTGATCACGTTTTGTTCTACTTTGGAAACGCCACAATAGCCCCCTTCAAAATTATGTAGCGCTACCAGATGATCGTCAAACTCCCCATTATAATGTGCTTTAACGGCCAAAAATGGCGCCTTTTGCTTGGTAAAAGCACGTTGGGTTTTTACATCTAAGTTGGCCCGTTTCCCAAAGGCACCCAACACATGTGTTGCTGTAATTAAGTTACTTCCAACTAAGGCGACCGTAAAGTGATCTTCACTAAAAGTAACTTCTTCAACGGTGTCTTTTACTACAGAAACTCCTCGCTGCGTTAGCTGCTGATAAAGAAAATGGTCCAGTGTGAACCTACTAATGCCAAAGCCACCTTGAGGTAAACTACAATTCGCAGTTTTTCCCTTTTGGGTGCTTATCTGAAATTTATTTATATCCGTAGGATTCAGCACAGAGATGTCTAGGTCTAGCCATTTTAAATAAGGCAAAACCTCATTAGAAATGTATTCGCCACATACTTTGTGGTTGGGATAGGATTCTTTTTCTATAACGGCAACGCCAATACCTAATTTGTTAAGATGGAGTGCAGCGGTTAAACCGGCAAGGCCGCCCCCAACTATCAAAACAGTATAATCGACAGACATATTTGAAAGCGCTTTAAGCGTTGATAACAAGATTTTGCTCCATATTGTTTAATTTTAACCAAAATTAGAAATTAAAACATTAGCCATACGATCAACTTCGGCTATTTATGGAGAATTTTGCGCACATAAAAACAGTTATAGGAATTATTCTTGGATTGAGCATCACTCATTCCCTGAAAGGTGCTATAAAAATTATAGAACATCCTACAAAAATAAAACCCTATTGGGTGCAATTGCTTTGGGGTTTTTACATGTTTTTGGCAACAGTTTATTTTTGGTGGTTTGAAATTCACTTGGCTGAGGTTGCCGACTGGAATTTTTTCAAATACTTATTTATAATCACCTATACCATCATTTATTATATTTTAGCGGTGATGTTGTTTCCGGAAGATACGAGCGACTATACAGATTATAAGAATTATTTTTTTTATCGAAAGACATGGTTTTTCGCTTTTTTGGCTGCGCTTTTTGTCTTCGATTTTTTCGATACCTACATTAAAGGCGCAAATTATATGTATCGCATCGAAGTACCATACCTCGTTCGGGGCGTATTCCATATCGCGCTCTGTGTCCTCGGAATGAAAACTGGGAATAAAACCGTGCAAGCTGCTTTGGTAGTTATTTTCCTTATTTACCAAATTGTGTGGATCTGTACTTATTATTTGAACGGTTAAGAAAATGCTTTTTTTAAATAAACTTCGGATTTTATTGATGCCATTTTCTTTGGTTTATTGGCTTGTTATTTTTGCAAGAAATAAATGTTACGATTGGAAGCTGTTAAAAAGCGAGTCTTTCGATTTCCCGATCATCTGTGTGGGAAATTTGGCCGTTGGCGGTTCTGGAAAAACGCCTACCACAGAATATTTAATCAGTTTGCTAAAAGGTTACAAAATCGCAACATTAAGTCGTGGTTATGGGAGAAAAACCAAAGGCTTTATGGTTGCAAATGACACGTCCACTGCAGAAACCATTGGAGACGAGCCGTTACAATATCATCACAAATTTAAAGGCATAACTGTAGCGGTTTGTGAGGATAGGGTAAAAGGCGTAGAGGAACTGATTCCAAATCATGACGTAATTATTTTAGACGATGCATTTCAGCATCGACGCCTCCAGGCTGGTTTAAACATTCTGTTATTCGAATTTACCAAGTTGAGGATGCCCCAATTTATGTTGCCTGCCGGCGATTTAAGAGATGTTTTCGCTGCGCGAAAGAGAGCCGATTTACTTATGGTAAGCAAAACCCCAATTTCCTTCTCTACGCTCGAAAAGCAAAAAGATTTAACCATGCTTCAGGGGGGCAACAAGCAAGCGATCGTTCATTCTTTTTTGAAGTATGGACCGCTTATCTCTATTTATGGTGAAGAAATCCATCAATTAGATTTTATAGCAACTGCCGATGTATTTCTATTAACGGGAATCGCAAATCCAAGCCCTCTAATTGCCGAATTAACTCGAAAAGGCGCCAAACTACACCTCCATCAATACCCAGACCATCATACTTTCAAGCAAAATGAAATAGAAAAGCTGATCGCAGATTTCATGAAGATAGCCGCTGGAAAAAAGTTAATTGTCACAACAGAAAAAGATTGTCAGCGTTTAAAGACAATTGCATTTAAAAATTTACTGGTAAATTTACCCGCATATTATATACCGATAGAAATAGATTTGCTTGCGACAGATAAAGGTATATTTGATGAAACTATTTTAGCATATGTTAAGAGCCATACAAGAAACCGTTGAATACATAAAAATAAAGACTGAAAATTTTAAACCCGAAGTGGGTATTATTTTAGGTACAGGTTTGGGGGATTTGGTAAATAGCATTCAGGTAGAATACCAATTAATGTATGCCAACATCCCAAATTTCCCGATTTCTACACTTGAGTTTCATAGCGGAAAGTTAATTTTCGGAAAATTAAATGGTAAAAACATCGTGGCAATGCAAGGTCGTTTGCATTATTACGAGGGCTACAGCATGCAACAGATTACCTTTCCAATTAGGGTATTAAAAGGTTTGGGAATACAAAACTTGTTCGTGTCTAATGCCGCAGGAGCTTTAAATCCAACATATAGAAAAGGTGATCTAATGATTATTTCAGACCACATCAATCTGCAGCCAGACAATCCTTTACGCGGATTAAATGAAAGCGAACTTGGTCCTAGGTTTCCAGATATGAGTGAGCCTTACAAGCGCAGCATCATCGAAAAAGCACTTAATGTAGCCAAGAATGTAGATGTTATCTGCCACCAAGGTGTTTACGTTGCCGTTACCGGACCAAATTTAGAAACCAAAGCAGAATATAAATATTTACGTTTGATAGGTGCCGACGCTGTGGGCATGAGTACTGTGCCAGAAGTGGTAGTGGCAAACCATGCAGGAATTCCGGTTTTTGCGCTATCCGTTCTTACAGATGAGGGTTTTGCAGAAGACCTACAACCCTTTAGCCTGACTGATATTTTAGAGACAGCAGCCAAGGCAGAACCAAAAATGACCGAAATTTTAACCGGCTTAATTGCGATCCTTTAATATGCACCATATTTTTAAATTTTGCCTGTTTTTGCTCTTATGTACTGCTGTTGGCAACGCGTTTGCGCAAGATTTAAAAACCTCCATCAACGACAAAACAGCCCAAGATTCTCTCAGAAAAAAATTAGACAACGGCAAGGATTCTGTAATCTTCACAGCGAAATACATTCGTTACACAAAGCTGTCGCTCACTAAAGACAGTGTAATTTTGCTGCCCCTTGATACTTCTTTAGTCAACGTCCAAAATTTTAGTCCGCTGTTACAGCCCGAACATCCAACTATAAGCAATGGTAATTTGGGTTTAGCCGCCGCACCTTTATTATACGAACCAAGTAAAAGAATTGGTTACGACATTGGCTTTCACGCCTTGGACTATTATGCAGTTACGCCCGAAGACCTTAAGTTTTACGAGGCAAGAACGCAGTTTACAAACCTCTATTTTGTAACTTCCGGGCAGAAAGAGCAGGTTTTTAAAGGAACCCATAGCCAAAACATCAACAAAAACTTAAACATCGGTTTCAACTTTAATAGGGCCGATAATCAAGGGATTTATGCGAAGCAACGGGGCGACAATTTAAATATCGACTTATTTTCTTGGTACAGGTCTCCGAGTAAAAGATATAATTTGTGGGCCGCGGTAATTTTTAACACCATGCGTGCTTATGAAAACGGCTCTTTGGTACAAACAGGTATCTTTGATCCCGGTTACAGTAAAATCTCAAGAGATGCCGAGCAGATTAAGCTGAGTACCGCGCAAAATCTTTATCGAAAAAACACGGTTTTTTTAAAGCAGACCTATTATGTTGGTCGGATAGATTCTGCTGCAGATGAAGACAATGCCGCTTTACCAACCAATAAGATTGCTTATACACTTAATTATAACAACGACAGTTATAGTTTTAGTAAAAATGAAGACGATCCATATAATGTGTTGCCCACAGGAATTGCCAGCTCCACCTTTACAAAAGATAGTACCCATGTGCAACACGTAGGTAACGAATTTATGTATAGCTTTTTTTTACGAGGCAAAAATAAATCGGTTGTAAAAAATGAGTTAAAAATCGACGCAGGCATCAGGCACGATTTCTACAAGCAAGAATATGCTGGTTTTAAAGACGCCAAAAGTACCTACGAAAGAAGTGAGATGACTTATCAAAACATAACACTTTTAGGTGCAGCCGGCTATAGATTTAGCGACAATATCGATTTGAACCTAAATGTCCAGCAAATTTTGCAAGGAGAAAACACGGGCGATTTCTTATATGAAGCCAAGAGCAAGATTTTGCTTAGTAAATCGGTTGGACATTTAGAATTGGGCGCATATGCCCAAAACCAATCGCCCGCGCGGTTGTTCAACTATTATCACGGAAACCACTACAAATGGGGGTACAATAATTTTAAAAACACCAAAGTTGCCAATGCATCTTTTAAATATGTAAATGATAAACTTGCCTTCAGCGCAGGTGCAAGCTATTTCCTAACCAGCAATTATCTTTACTTTGCGCAGGATGCAGAAAACCAATCCAATGCCATTCTCCCGAAACAGGCTGGGGCAGACATCAGCTTAATCAAGGTTGAAGTGAGTAAAAAATGGCGTTTCGGCAGTTTTGTGTTAGAGAATTTCTTGGTCTACCAGAAAACGGATCAGAACAATATATTAAGAACGCCAGAATTCTATACTTACAATAGTTTTTATTTGGATAAAACCGTATTCAAAGTTTTAAAAACCAATGTCGGGTTTGACGTTCGTTACAATACAGCCTACGCCAACTATTCGTATTCGCCCGCTACTGGTCAGTATTATGTGGGAGAAAATAATGTTTTTAAAACCACTCCTGTGGTAGATGTCTTTGCAAAAGCCAATCTAAAACGAACCAATATTTTTATAAAATACACTTACGCCAATCAAGGCTTTCCGCTCGCAGGCTATTATACTGTAAACCAATATCCAATGCAAGACTCGATGCTTAAATTTGGTGTAAGTTGGAATTTTTACGACTAATTTTTACGGCATTTCAATATATGAAAAAGCGGGCTTGGGTGGTTTCAATTGAAGATAAGAGTATCAGAATGATTAATATGCTCGATGTCAAATAATCTAAAGAGTTGTTTAATAATTTGGGCGTTCCCCTGAAGAGGGTCGCGCTTTACGTTCCAATCTTTTTTTCGAGGAACGAGCAAAAAGTATCTTCAAGCAATACACACATGCTAGGTCTTGCGCTAACGATGGGAATGGCATCTTTAATTGACACCTTAAAGCCAATTAAAGATACAATGGACAGCGTGTAAAAGCGCCCAACTAAATATCAAACTATTTGAAAAACTAAAATATTTTAGGGTTTTTGGGCGTTCCCCTGAAGAGGGTCGCGCTTTACGTTCCAATCTTTTTGCTCGTTCCTCACAAAAAGTATCCATGTAATTAATAGGCTTTAGTTAGAGAAGTAGTCAAAAGTGCTACAATAAATGAATTAATTTTATACTCTAAACTAAAGCCAAT
>NZ_JBSSEL010000039.1:0-9827 GCF_054061655.1 Pedobacter sp. UYEF25
CCGCCGGAATGTCAGCAAAACCCTTCTGTAGGACTTTGTTTTTTTAGCGAACTAATAAGCAATACTGGGGGGTCAGTATACTCAAGAATATCCAGCGTTTACAGATGTGGCTCAAGAGCTTAGAAAACTTCTCTTTAATAAACCAAATTATACACATTTAGTTTTTGACAAAGTGGAGGGGGAAGAAGTGGTCTCCGCTCGGAGTTATAAAGCAGAAAAAATATTTACAGAGGTTGATAAATTAGATTTTAAGGAGAAAAGCTTCGAGGCAATCAAAAATTATTTTAAGTTAGCAATTGCTGAATTTGATGGTATAGAGAATCTTCAAGCGAGATTTTTGACGGAGGAGAAGTCAGTATTTTCGTGTTTAATTTCTAGTAAGGGGAATCTTAAAGATGCTTACATCACTATTGGACTTTCCAATGGGGAACAATTCGGTTCTGGAGATTTGAATTACAACTTTACTCAAAATATGCCTCAAAACTCAATGAATCTAAGTTATCTATTCTCAATAGGCCACGATGATTATAATCTTTATTGGGAAAGCAGAAACGGTTTTCAATCTAGAAGTAATGAGCAATTGACGGATAAACAAATAGCAGAGAAAATTTGGGATGAATTTATAGGACAAGTTGGAGTTTCTTAATATCCATGGCATAGAAAATGTTTACCAATTACATCATATAAGATACCCAAGCTTAAATTAAGAAAAATGGTAAAATTAATGCTTTAATAGATATTACTTGTTTACAAGATGCTTATTAATAGCTTGTCCGATTATCTGTCTTTTTTTTCTAAGCTGCAATGAAAATGTATTGCTGTTAAATTCACGTTTGCATCTTTTAATGTAGGATATGTAATTTGAATGATTTTTAATTTCAATATTAAAATGGTCAAAAATAAAGTCACCTCGATCATTAATTACCAAAGAATATTTTTTTCTAAAAATCTGTTTAATCTCTGTTTTATTTGAATTTTTTAACGGTGAATTATACAGTTTCTTAATTTGATTCATATAAATAGCGTTGGGAATATTGGGGTCGTGCAGTGATAACCTTTTAGCTCTCCTTGCTCTCCTCTTGATTATTCCAATTATACGTCGGTAATATTTGGCGATATTAGTAGCTTTAATTAAAGTATTATAACCTCTAAATTCAAATCCTAAATAAGTAAGTGGACAATCAATCAGAGAATTATTCTTTGTTAATTTAATCGCTGTTATTCTTGATTCCTCCTTTTTATTGTAAACAACTTTTTTAAATAAAAACCGCTCAGTTTTGTCTTTACTAATTTCAATCTCGTATTTTAAAATGAGATGATTGACATAAGCTTCTATTTCGTCTAATTTAGTCGGATTACATAATATTAAAATATCATCAGAGTATCTCCTGTAATGTGCCCCAAATTTTTTAGACACTTCTTCTAAGATATGTTTATCGAAATCTAAAAGATATAAGTTTGCAAGCACTGCGCTAATAGGCAAACCTTGAGGAATACCTATTACCTCTTTTTTACAAGTAAGCTCATCGGTCTTTCTAAATGGGTTTTTATAAATAGGTAATCTACCTTCTTTTATTTCTTTTCTAAAATGTTCATTTGACTCAAAAAAGCATTTATAACCCTTGTTTTTTCTAATTTTAGCTAATTTAGATTCATCAAATCTATGACTACTTTTCTTTTTTAAATCATTGTATAAAACATAACTAAAGTTAGTGCACGCGTTAAATACATTACTATGGTCAGAAGGTAGAACCTCCTTGTCTAACAAGTTTGCCCAAGTTTTATAAAGCAATCTATGTGATAAAGTTGAAAAGAAGCTCTTTAGATCAATCGCCAATACAGATATTGAACCCTCGATTTCGACTCTATTTTTAATTTCATCAAATACCTCATTTGCGAAATGAATGTTGCTTTTGCCCTTGATATTACTTTCAGAAATTGAAATTCTTCTGTAAGCTAATACTGCATTATTTAGCTCATTATCCTCTTTAAGCTTCAATTCGTAAAGCTTACCTAACTCCTCTGCGTAATAACTATAAATTAAAGTATCAAAATGGGTTGCGTAATGTAAAGGCCTTTTTTTTATACTTTTTTCAGTTTTATTATTTTTAATCAGTTTATGAGAATGAGCCCGGTCTGTTCCGATATGCTTCTCTGGATTAGCCTTTTTATACTTGCGTTCGGCAATAATTCTGTGCATTAAGGGAAAGAAGGCATACTTGCTGATATATTCGGGCGAAATGATTTTATGATAATAAGACGGCCAATTTTTATCCATACTCAACGACGGAGTAATATGCAAATAGCCTTTGCTCTGTAGCCAGTCTGGTTTTTTTTTCATACTCAAAAAAAGCTTAGCAATGGGCTCTCAATAATGTATTCTTGTTTACATACCATCTTTCAATGCGGACTAGGACCCAATAACTGAGTCATTGTAATTTTGATAAATTATTAAATAATAAATTCGTAAATTGCATGATAAGTATATTAAATACCCTCATTATAATGTTCATTGGCAATGTGCCGCTGATTACGTTATTACTCAACTGTATGGTTGACACCTGTGAAATCTTACGAGAAGATGACCCAGAAGTTTGTAAACCATCACCTATTATTTCTAATAGTAAAGCCATAAAGGCTCTTTAATCCTACCTAATTGTAAACTACTGTTTATCCCATTGCATAAGCTAACCAAATATAGTAAATTGCCCTATACTTTAAAAAATTAATAATCTCAAAATGGAACAAAATCAAGATGAAACTCCTCAGGTAAGTATTGTCAAACTAGAAAACACAATTGAAAAAGTACCACTAGGTTCGATAGTTTCTAATTTTGCCCATCCTTACACTTCTAGTAACACAAATGTATTAATTTCAACATATGCGCATTTTACACCTCCATTAATGGTGGTGGTCGAAAAAAAATATGGTAACGCATATAATTCAATAAGTGGCGAAAAAGAGAATGATTCTTACAAATGTTTGTACTATTCTACAATAAATGGTGCTTTCGAGCTTAATTGGTTTAAGACGAAAGAGATTAAAATAATACAACAAGAGAATAATATTTTTTTTAGGTCAAATAGGAATAAAACAATTGAGGTATTAAAGAGAGAATTATTTGGCAAAACAGTTATTCTTACAAGCGTTGATCTAGAACTCGAAAAAACTAAAATCTGGTCTGATAATGATGGTGATCTTGCTAAATTGAAGACGAGTAATTTGTTAGATTTTCTACCGCCATTAGGTTCTGTGATTGATGTTAAGTACAACGATGATTATCAGAAATATGACGAGAAAGATGGTACGCTCAGTTATAGAAAGTCTAAAGTTACAATTAAAGTTAGATGGTTAAATAATATCACTTCCAAGTATAGTGAAGAATACGTTCCACTAGTATCACTAAAAATTGTTGATATTAATTTGAAAGAATTTAATTTAATAGACTTGTATTTAGATGGTGAGCCACTTCTTTTAGAAGATAACTCATCTGTCGAAATTAAGTCTTCTCCTATAGAGTTTAAAGATGTGATTTGGAAGCATTATTATTATATATATAGGTTTAAAAATTTATTTACAAAACAGATTATATCTGTAAAAGATAGTGGTTTAGTTAAACTTGCACATTTAAATACTGTCGATTCTGAGAAGGCTAAATTAGTTTTTGATAGCCCTCCGTTCAATTATATTAATATTTTTAATTTTTTTAAATCTGAAAATAGAGCTTCTTGGGATAAAAAATGGTTTGAAATTCAATATTCAGATAAAAATGAAAAATATTCTAAACGAATAATTTATGTAAGTGAATTAATTGAAGAAAGCCTAATTGAATCGGGTAAAAAACGAATTCTGATAAAAGCGAATTGTTTATTAAGAAGAGGAGCTATACGACATTTTAACGTGAGTAGAATTAGAGCTTACAGAGAAATGCCTAAGGATTATGAAACTATTTTTGTAAAATAGGTTTTAAATGATACTTATGAAAATATTTTTTTTGGTGACAGTCGGTCTATAGAGAAAATCAAAATTAACTGGTCTAAATTGGATGAGATGGCAAGAAATCTATAATTCTTAGACAATCAAAATGTAATCTCTAAAAGAAATAAAAGCCGTTCCAAAAACGGGAGCGGAGTGCATTAGCAATTAGGGCGTAAAAACCAATTATAGCTTATTAGACTTTTGGCGTTGGAGTGTTTCTGATATTTTAAGCAATGCCACACGTGGTCGATTTGCCGAGTTTATTGTAGGCGCGGCTGTGGGTATTAATCCAATGGATTTAAGGGATGAATGGGATGCGTATGATATTACTACGCCAACTGGAGTTAAAATTGAAGTTAAATCAGCAGCGTATATTCAAAGTTGGGGTCAAAAGGCTTTTTCTAAAATCTCGTTTTCTATCAAAAAAGCGAGATTCTGGGATGATGAAAGTAATAGGCGAATTGCCGACGCTCGAAGGTCGGCGGATATTTATATTTTCTGCCATTTAAAACACCAAGACCAAAAAACCATCGATCCTCTAAAAATGGAACAATGGGATTTCTATGTTTTACCAACCATCCGTTTAGATAATTATACCAGAAGTCAACATTCGATAACCATTAATTCTTTGAGGAATTTAACTGAGCCAGTTATGTATAAAGATTTAAAGCTGGAGATAGAAAAAGCCTCCAAAGTGCAAAATCGAGTCTAAGTTTGGTACCTCGGTTAAGGAAGGAAAAAATTGCCACGTTGCGCTCGCAGTGACTTAAGAAATGAATATGAGCAGCAATCGATACACATACTACCAATACTCCTGCATAAAATTTATTATTTTTGAGTTGTGTATTTCTCAGAACCGAAACTCCAACAAATTAAAAACCTTTGTGAAAATAACGGTGTAAAATCTCTGTTTGCTTTTGGTTCGGTGGTTCGCAATGATTTTAGTGTAGATTCTGACATTGATTTAGTGGTAGATTTTGAGGAAAAAGATCCTTACATGTACGCTAATCTATACTTTGATTTTAAAGACAGTTTAGAAAAGCTCTTAGAACGACAAATAGATTTAGTTGAAGAGAGAGGGGTTAAAAATCCATTTTTTAGACAGGAGTTGGACGCCACAAAAGTGAAAATCTATTGATATTAGAATTAAAGCATGCATTTTGATGTGCTGCTGGGCAGACTGAAATCAAAAATCTTACTTAAATCTCGTAGTTCGATGCCATTCCAATTTCTCCTGGGAAGGATAAAACCTTTCGTCGTTTGGTAAAAAGATAGTTTGTTTTGCCAATTTTGACAGACTATAAGGATAGCTTTTATCCTCCATAACGGCATCAGAAATCAAAATTTTATAATCGTGGTCAACAGTAATTAGGCCTGCGTCGAAAGCTCTGTGCATGGTAGGTGAGAGTGCTAAACCATTTCCAATACTATCGTCTTGCGTAACACTGAAGGGCATAATATGGCAAGCATCAACTAATAGATGTTTAAAGGTAGAAGTAGTTTGCATACCAGTGAAGCTACATTTACAATCGTAAATCATTGGTACGAATTTTTTGAAGTTTCCATTGCGCACAAAGAAATCAAATTCTAATTCGGGGCTTTGGACTTTTTTGAGATTCGGTGCTGGCTCTTGCAAGAGATATTCCTCCAGTTTTTTCAAATCGTATTCTCTTTGTTTTTCTTTTCTCATTGCTCGTTTCTTCAATGGAAAATAGAAATCTAACAAATTTTCCTTAATCACTTCTCGTGTTATCGTATCGCTCAATAAATTGAATAATTCGTATGAAAATTTTCCATAAGCAATTTTGCGTGATAAGGTATTTATACTAGAGATGTGAGATTTGATTGAAGTTCCATTTACGGAAACTAAATACCAAAAAGTGTTACCATTTGCTTTGTCATTTTGGAGATAAAACAGGGGTTGTGTAATATCAGGTTGGTGCCCAGTGCTTACCAGTAAATCCCAAAGCTGTTTAAACGTTGCTACTAAAATACTATTGATTGGAATCTGATTTTGCCAGATGTACCCTTTTTCGATTAATTCTATAAACGTAAGTAGCAGAATAGGCTTATGGGGCGCAATTCCATAGTGTTCTGTAGAAGCTCGTTTTATACTTATTAAAGTATTTAGGTAGGTGTTTAAATTAGAATTCATCTGCTCTAGCAAAAATGCAGATTTATTTGTAGTTCGGTGAACTGTTTTTCTTATTTCAATAATTGAATACATCTATGGTTGTACATATCTTTAAACCGCCTTCGGTTATATTTCCAGAGATTCCACAAACGAACATTTAACGATGAGAATGGGGGAGGCTTTTGGAATGAAAACTGCAAAATCTAGTTTGATACAATTAAAATCTGGAGAGCTTTCTTACCTCACAAAACGTTTCGACAGAATCGATTAAGGTGAAAACTGTATATGTTAGATATGTTCCAAATGTTGGAAGCTTTCGATAAATACAAAAGTTCTATGGAAGAGGTTGGTAAAGCAATAGGACAATATTCAAGCCGAGCGGTATTTGATAAATTATACTTTTTTGAGATGACTATTTTTAGCTTCCTGACTGGCAATAGCGATGAGGACCTTAAAAACTTCTCCTTACTCTTAGAAAATAATAAATGGAGCTTGTCGCCAGCGTATGATTTGCTAAATGTAGCTATTGTAAACCCAGAAGACAAAGAAGAACTTGCTTTGACTTTAGCCAGCAAAGAGAAAAAATTAGGATTGGTAAAATTTCAATATTTCGGCGAAAAATTGGGTTTAAATGAGGAGCAGATTAAGAGCGTATTCAAAAGATTTAACAGCTGCAAACCACTAGCTTTTGAATGGACTCAAAAGTCTTCTCTGTCTGAAGAAATTACAGAAAAATATATTAATTTAGTAGAAGAAAAATACCAGCCGTTTTATTAGTCGGTAAATTACCCCGTTTTGTACTACTTTTGTACTGAAAAATTTAGCTAAGTAATTGATCATCAGTGCTAACGTACTTCCTGCATCGGGAAGTAAATCGACTTTCTATTTGACGCCCAATTTTTTTATCTTCAAAGCTGTGAAGAGATTATTGCCATAAGATTTCACTTGCAACCAAAACAAAAATCAGCTACCTTGTCGGTATAATCATTAACTCCACTCACATGCGTAGCACAATTCTACTGTTCAGTTTAACCTCTTTTTTAATGCTTCTTTCGTTAGGTAATTTAACTGCTAAAACAGCCGCCGCTGTAAAATCTAAAAGTACACACTTTGCAGATTATGATGCGCTAATCGGTCGTTGGGATATTGCCGTTGATATGAATGGGAAAACAGTTCCATCTTGGTTGGAGGTTAAAAAATCTGGTGTTAAAACTTTGGTAGGTTATTTCGTGGCCACTTCTGGTAGCGCAAGACCAATTTCTGAAGTAAAATTCGCGAACAATAAATTTAGCTTCGAAATTCCACCGCAGTGGGAGAGTGGTACAGAAAATTTAGTGGTTTCGGGAGAACTCACGTCAAACGGCCTTGCAGGAACTTTGAAAGATTGTGATGGCAAAATATACAAGTGGACCGCAGTAAAAGCACCATATTTAATCAGAACAAAAAAACCAGTTTGGGGAAAACCGATAGCGTTGTTCAATGGAAAAGATTTATCTGGATGGAAAGCTTCTGGGCAGAATCAGTGGGTGGTTAAGAATGGCATCCTAACAAGTCCGAAAGCAGGTTCTAATTTAATAACCGAGCAAAAATTTGATGATTTTAAACTTCATGTAGAATTTAAATATCCCAAGGGAGGTAATAGCGGGGTATATTTAAGAGGAAGGTATGAAACTCAAATTGAGGACAGCAATAAAGATGCGCACCCAAACAACGTTTTATTTGGCGGTATTTATGGCTTCTTAACCGCAAATGAAATGGTTACCCTTGGGCCCGATGTTTGGCAAACATTTGACATTACTCTTGTTGGGCGCTTGGTTACCGTGGTAGCAAATGGCAAAACCATTATCAGCAATCAGGAAATACCGGGCATCACGGGCGGCGCGTTGGATAGCAACGAAGGTGAACCAGGTCCAATTTATTTGCAAGGCGACCACATGCCGGTCGAATTCAGAAATATCGTTTTTACTCCCGCGAAATAATTAATTAACTTTTAGTTTTTGAACGAAATAGCAAGCTTTTTTATGTCTGTTGGCGATAGTTAAAATGAAGTGTACGTGCTAACTGTGCGAGATTAATCATTTAATATTTAATCTCCAGTATTTTAAAAACTCTATCTCGATTTTGCAGCTTTAGTACCGCTTCTTCGCCAACTTTCTTGTCCATAAGTATTTTCGCTACTGGTGAAACGAACGAGATTTTTCCCTTAGAAATCTCTGCCTCATCCACACCAACAATTTGATAGGTTTGAGGTTTTTTTTCATCTGTAATTTGTAGCGTAACGGTCGCGCCAAACTTGATTTCGTGTTGTGGTTGCTCGGCCAGATCGATTACTTTGGCGGTAAGTATTCGCTCGATTAATAAATTTAGTTTTGCGTTTAAAAAATTGCCAGCAATCCGAAGTTCATTTTCATTTTCGTGTGCTAAACTACTTCGCTCGTCGGTTAATTTTTCTTTTTCTGCAAGCAGTTCTGCCAATCCATTTGGGGTTACATAGTTGGCAATTCCACTTGGCAAATCTGCCCTTGGCGGAACGATCGGAATTTCTTCTTGATCATCTTCTTTAACAAATCCTCTGCTCATAATCAAGTTTTTTTTGTTTACGGTGTTCCATAATGATCACTAAATACACAATTGTAACTTATAAGTTTTTTTAAGGCTTTAAAGGCGAATTGTTAAAACAGCTACGGATCGTCAATATTTTCACCCTTGAATATTGGCTTTAAATAATTGTAAAATAAAGAAGTTGGAAATCTTTACGAGAGCAAGGAAATAAAATTAGGATTCGACTTTTCCTTAATTTGGTTCAGGATATTAATTTTTTTAAGCAGATATCGATTAACATCTTTAGCGAGCATCTGTTGAGAACTCGTTGGCATGTTGAGCTTTGACCGCTAAATTAAAGACCGGGATTTAGACAATTGAATTTATGACGAGAACTCCGATTAAGGAATAGGAAGATTGCCGCACTGCGATCGCTAATAAGGAACTTCTTTGAAATGAAGAGGTGCGAAACGAGAAGATTGCCACAGCCCCCTTATCCATTGTCCAACCCTTCAGCTTCGCAATGACGAATAGGATGCTCGCAATGTCATTGATGCGCCTGCAATAAAGATTATGCTTTACCCACCAATCTTCGTCAACTCCACCGCGCCATTTAAAGCAGTCAACAATGCAGCTTTATAGTTAATGAAAGCCTCCTGTCGATCGGCCTCCTCGCTTACTTTTAGTGTGCGTTTAACAACTTTAACCTGCTGTAGATCATTGAGATAATGTTCGTTAAAGGTATCAGGATTTTTGTTTTTCAATATTCTTATAGAATGGGAATACTGTTCGAAGACATCTGTGATGATTTTAAGACTCTTATCATCGTAAATGGTTAAACCGTTTACCTTGTTGGCCAGTATTTCTAATTTTCCTCGTTCTTTTGCGTAACCCATATCGGCGAAGATACGTTTTTTGAATATTTATTTGTTTGTCACGAGATCTAACGGTGATTTTTTTCTACCAACGGTAAACGTGAATTTTTGTTTTTCAAATTTTGGGCGTTTCCCTCGTCTGCGCTCTTTGCCTACACTCGGGGGCGCGCTATCCATTTCAATCTTTTTAGGCTCGTTCCTCGCAAAAAAGTATCCATGTAATTAATAGGCTTTAGTTAGAGAAGTAGTCAAAAGTGCTACAATAAATGAATTAATTTTATACTCTAAACTAAAGCCAA
>NZ_JBSSEL010000040.1:0-6645 GCF_054061655.1 Pedobacter sp. UYEF25
AGCGCCCAAATACCCTTAAATCATTACCTGAAACAAAAGAAAACTACATCCCATCTCATGACTCAAATCGCTCTACATCCAATCTTTGTTCCTTGTTCTTTGCTCCTTATTCCTTGCTCTTTGTTCCTTGCTCCTTGTTCCTTATTCCTTGCTCCTCCGGCCCACTCGCTAGCGCTCCCGATGGCAATGGCATCCTTTCTTCGGCTTTTGGACCGAAGAAAGATACAATGGACAGCGGGTAAAAGCGCCCAAATACCCTTAAATCATTACCTGAAACAAAAGAAAACTACATCCCATCTCATGACTCAAATCGCTCTACATCCAATCTTTGTTCCTTGCTCTTTGTTCCTTGCTCCTTGCTCTCTATTCCTTGTTCTTTATTCCTTACTCAACGCCTTTATTCTTTCTATGCATACCGCAAGGCTATCTCTCCAGTAAGGAATCTCTACCTTAAAAGTTTCCTTAATTTTAGTTTTATCCATCACCGAAAAACTCGGACGCTTCGCTTTCGTTGGGTACAATGCACCAGGAATTGGATTGACCTTCACCTCGGTTCCACTCAAGTCGAAAATCGCTTTTGCGAAATCATACCAAGAGGTAACACCATCGTTGCTGTAATGGTAGAGGCCGTATTTCTGTTCATCCTTTGCAATCACTTCAAAAATAGTGTTGGCTAGGTCGATGCCATAAGTAGGTGTACCCACTTGATCTGCGATGATATTCAATACATCCCGCTCTGCGCCCAATTTTAACATCGTTTTTGCGAAGTTATTTCCAAACTCAGAGTAGAGCCAGCTCGTGCGCAAGATGTAATGCTCCTTTAAAATAGCGCCGATGGCCAGTTCTCCATCCAACTTTGTTTGTCCGTATACGTTTATGGGCTCGGCGTCATCCGCTTCCTTTAGCAACTTGACTTCATTTCCTTTAAAAACGAAATCTGTAGAAATGTGGATTAAGGTTGCATGATGGGCTTTGCAGGCTTCTGCAAGGTTTGCTGCACCAGTTTCATTTATCGCTTTCGCCTTTTCTTGATCATCTTCTGCAAGATCTACCGCGGTATATGCAGCGCAATTGATCACATAAGTTGCCTCTTGTGCAGCTAACAATTCATTAAGTTGTGCGATGTCTAAGATGTTCGCCGCTCCTTCGCCAGGAAAAAACACATTGCCAATGTTTAGCTCGGCAGCAACCGTTTTTAAACATTGGCCCAGCTGCCCGCCGGCACCAATAACTACGATTTTAGCCATGTTGTAAAGATGAAAATGAGTTTAAAATAAGGTCTTTTTCTGAAACATTTTGTTGCTCCAAAGGGATTTGCCAGTCAATGTTTAAATCTGCATCGTTGTACATTACGCCAATTTCAGACTGCTTGTGGTAGTAATTGTCGCATTTGTAAAAAAAGACGGCAGTTTTACTCAATACCGAAAACCCGTGCAGAAAACCCCTAGGCACATACAATTGACGTTTATTTGCTGCACTTAATTTCACGACAACTGTTTTGCCATAGGTCGGGGAGCCAGGCCTAGCGTCAACCGCTACATCCAGCACTTCGCCTTCAATTACCCGCACCAGCTTTGCTTGTGCAAAATCGCCAGCTTGGGCATGAAGCCCTCTGATTACGCCGAATGTAGAGACAGATTGGTTGTCTTGGACGAAATTGCCAGACATGCCTGTTTTCTCTTCGAAGGTACTTCGATTAAAACTTTCAAAAAAATATCCCCGCGCATCTTCAAATACTTTTGGGGTGATGATGACGCAATCCTTTAAACCAGTTTGTTCAATTTCCATTAACTATTGTGGTATTGTTTGTCGTAATAAGTTTGATAATTTCCAGAGGTCACATTGTTTAACCACTCTTCATTTTCTAGATACCAATCGACTGTTTTGGCTAACCCTTCTTCAAATTGCAGGCTCGGTACCCAATCTAGGTTTTTCTGAAGTTTGCTAGAATCTATCGCATACCTTAAGTCGTGCCCTGCCCTATCGGTTACGTAGGTAATTAACTTTGCCGAGTTACCAGGTTCGCGGTTTAATTTTTCATCCATGATGCTGCACAGCAAATGGATTAAATCTATGTTTTTCCATTCGTTATGACCGCCGATGTTGTAGGTATCTCCGGCGTTTGCCTGATGAAAAATAACGTCGATTGCCCTTGCATGATCCTCCACCCAAAGCCAATCTCTCACATTTTCACCTTTGCCGTATACTGGTACAGGTTTGTTGTTTTTGATGTTGTTTATGGCCAGTGGAATTAATTTCTCTGGGAAATGATGCGAACCGTAGTTGTTTGAGCAATTAGAGATGACACAGTCTAAACCGTAGGTGTCATGATATGCACGCACAAAATGATCTGAACTCGCTTTAGACGCAGAATATGGACTATGTGGATCGTAAGCCGTCGTTTCGGCAAACATTCCTGTTTCGCCCAAAGCGCCATACACTTCGTCTGTACTTACATGATAAAATCGCTTCTTGTCGTAATCGCCTTTCCAGGAGGCGCGCGCGGCATTTAGCAAATTAACCGTACCAATTACGTTGGTCACCACGAAAGCATTTGGATCGACAATAGAGCGGTCTACATGACTTTCTGCAGCCAAATGGATGACAGAATCGAAGTTTTCTTTCTTAAATAATGCATTCATTGCCTCTGCATTTGCAATATCAGCTTTTACAAAAGAATAGTTAGGCTTATTTTCTACATCTGTTAAATTGGCCAGGTTACCTGCATAGGTAAGCTTATCCAGATTGACAATTTGGTAGTCGGGATATTTGTTTACAAATCGACGAACCACATGAGAGCCTATAAAACCTGCTCCGCCGGTTATGAGTATTTTTTTCACTTTTTTTAATTTATCGCTGCAAAATACGTTGGAATTTGCAAAAAACCAATTTACTAGAGTGGATTTAGTAAATATCGCGGTTATTTTAAGGTGTTTGGTTTCATTTCAAATTTCCGCCCCACGTTGAATTTTTCTAAAAACTATCTAAAAAGCATTTCTAAACCTTTTCTCATCAATATTAACTTTTTAACAGCGCATGTGGGAACATTTAAAAGCACTTCAAAAAACAAATAAAAAGCAGATTGCTGTTTTATACCGCCCATTTTTTTATTTTTGACATTCAATTTTAATTTAAGATAGACCTAAATGAACAACTGGTTTAGTAGAAATGGCACTCATTTGGCCATCGTTGCGTTCTTCGTAATCATTACATTTGCCTATTTCAGTCCGGTGTTGCAAGGGAAAGTGCCTTTGCAAAGCGATGTGGTACAATCAAAAGCCATGCAGACTGAAATTATGAAGTATAAGGACAAAGACGGTACGGCACCACTTTGGACAAACCAGATGTTTGGTGGCATGCCGGCTTACCAAATTTGGGCCGCTTATGCTTATAACGGTGCTACTTACGGCATTGCATTTATTACCAAGGCTTTTCCTGCACCGGTTGGCACTGTATTATTGCTCCTTTTTGGTGCGTACTTCTTATTTATTGTTTTAAAGGTAAACCCCTGGCTCGCCGCCGCAGGCGCCCTGGCTTTTACTTTTACCACCTATAATTTTGTAGTGCTGGGAACTGGCCATGGAAATAAAGCTTTAGCTATTGGCTTCTTTGCGCCGATACTTGGAAGCATTTTACTGACCATGCGGGGCAAATATTTATATGGCGCCAGTCTTGCTGCGCTATTTTTAGCCTTAGAGATTAGAGCCAATCATGTGCAAATGACTTATTATTTGCTCTTGGCGGTACTCATTTTTGCTGGGGTAGAAATTTTTCAGGCCTATAAAAATAAAACCCTTCCCGCCTTGGGCAAGGCCTTCGGCTTTTTAGCCTTGTCTGTGGTTCTGGCGGTGATGGTTAATGCAAGCTTACTGTGGACTACTGCAGAATACGCCAAGGAAACCAACCGTGGAAAATCCAACCTTACTTCCGTAAATACCGATCAGAAAGATGCAGGTGTATCGAAGGAATACGCCTATCAATGGAGCCAGGGAGTCGGCGAAAGTTTTACTTTTCTAATTCCAGATTTATATGGTGGAGCGACCGGAAGTACGGAACTGGTTAAGCCGGAAAGCCATATGTACAAGGCCGTTGCGGAGTTGGTAGGTAACGACCCGAACCAAACCGTCGGGGCCATCCAACAATTGGGAGGATCGGGATTGCAGCAGTATTGGGGCGAAAAGCCATTTACGCAAGGAGGTTATTATTTTGGGGCAATTATCTGTTTCCTATTTGTTTTTGGGTTATTTGCAGTTAAAGGGCCTTTAAAATGGTGGATATTAATTACCACCGCATTATTTATACTGCTTTCGTTCGGTAAGAATTTTCCTTTTGTCAGCGATTTATTCTTCGATTACTTTCCACTTTATAATAAATTTCGAGTGGTTGAATCCATTCTAGCCGTTGTGGGATTGATGGTGCCGATACTCGCTATTTTAGCGGTTAAAGAGGCGCAAGAGGGCAAGCAAGATCAGCAAGTGTTGATTAAGCAATTAAAATGGTCGGCGGGAATTACAGGTGGCTTTGCTTTAATTGTAGCGGTTGTTCCAACGCTATTCTTCAGTTTCAAAACAGCAAATAACTTAGAAATCGTTCAGCAGCTCACTCAGGCGCTACAGAACAATGCCGAAACAGCTAATAAAATTGTCAATGCCTTAGTATTAGACAGGATTGCGATTGCAAGGGCAGATGCGATTAGAACTGTAATATTTATTTTGATCGGTTTTGGCATCATGTGGGCATACATTTCTAAAAAGTTAAAGATGCAGCTTGCTTTTGGTTTGTTGGCCTTTGTGGTATTGGTAGATTTATGGGGCGTAGATAGACGTTATCTTAACAACGACAGCTTTCAAGAAAAGTCTGCAGATACATTTTATCAGCCGCGAGATGTAGATACTTTTATAACGGCAGATAAAGACCCAGATTTTAGGGTTTTTGATCAGAGCATAAGTACATTTAGCGACGCAAGAACGTCTACTTTCCATAAAACCATCGGTGGCTACCATGCGGCAAAGTTGAAGCGTTTTGACGAGTTGATTCAAAATCAGTTTTCTAAAAGCATCAACCACGATGTGTTAGATATGCTAAATGCGAAGTATACCATCCAACAAGATCAGAAAACCGGCTCCTATAAAATGCAACGTAATTATTCTGCTGCCGGAAATGCATGGTTTGTGCCGAACATCCAATTTGTTAAAAATTCCGACCAAGAGATGCAGGCCATCAGCAGCTTTGATCCTAAAAAGGAGGCCATTGTAGACGACACCTATAAAAACTTGATAGACACTACTAGATTGGGTACAGGTGCTGAGGGATTTATAAAGCTTACCAATTACAACCCAGATCACATGACTTATGAGTATTCTACAGCTAAGGATGCCATAGCTGTTTTCTCTGAAATTTATTACGATAAAGGCTGGAAGATGTACATTGATGGCGTCGAAAAACCTTATTTTAGAGCAAACTATGTGCTTCGTGCCGCACAGGTTGAAGCTGGAAACCACAAATTGGAGTTTATTTTTCATCCCACATCTTACTATACCGGAGAGAAAATTTCTTTGGCAGGTTCTATTTTATTGGTGATCGGATTGGGATTTGGATTTTATATAGAAGAAAAGAGAAAAAGAAAAAAAGCATAAGTTCTTTCATCCTACGAAGGCCCCAAGCATTTGAAAAAATGTTTGGGGCTTTTTTATTTCATCGAAAACATAAACAATTTCCTTTTTCGTGGTGTATTTAGTCAAGATTACAAAAGTTAAAAAAGATATGGCACAATTAAGCAATCGCAACATTGCGATATTATCCGAGAGCGGATTTGAAGAAGTAGAATTAACTGAACCTTTGAAAAGGTTAAAGGAAGAGGGCGCGAATGTACACGTCATTTCATCTAAGAGCGGCACCATTAAGGCTTGGGATACAGATCATTGGTCGATTGAGGTAGCCGTAGATAAAACCCTTGATGAGGCAAATGCAGATGATTATCATGGATTGGTATTGCCTGGCGGTGTAATTAACCCCGACAAATTAAGGGTAAATGAGGATGCTTTAGCATTTATAAAGGCTTTTTTTGAGGCAGGTAAACCTGTTGCAGCCATTTGTCATGGCGCACAAACATTGATCAATGCAGAAGTCGTTGAGGGAAGGAAACTGACGTCGGTAAAAAATATTTCAAAAGATTTGATAAATGCTGGCGCCACTTGGGTAGACGAAGAGGTGGTGGTTGACCAAGGTTTAGTAACAAGTCGCACGCCGAAAGATTTGCCAGCTTTTAAGGATAAAATGGTAGAGGAGTTTGGAGAAGGTGTGCATGATGGGCAGCATGCCTAAAATTTAAATTCATTTTAGATGGAAAAGGGCTGGTCAATGACTGGCCCTTTTGCTTAGTTAGCTGACCCACCTAAGCGTAGAAACAATAAACCCTCCTCATTTTGGCTTATAAACAATGCAGGTCGTTTCTATTAGAATTTGGGCATCTTAACACGCTTTCCGCTAAATCTTTTCTTGGCCAAACGAGCCAAGGAAAGGATACCGCTCCAATCGTTGACGCGAGAATTTACTTAGAAGACCTAAACATCAATCATGCTTCTCACACATTTTTTTCGCGATGGATCTTACAGTTTTCAGTACCGTCCCGCGTTCCTAAACGGG
>NZ_JBSSEL010000041.1:0-6165 GCF_054061655.1 Pedobacter sp. UYEF25
TGGTTAGCGATTGCAGAGGAAATCCTTTTTGCGAGGAACGAGCAAAAAGATTGCAACGTAAAGCGCGACCCTCTTCAGGGGAACGCCCAAATTATAAAAATAGGATTTATAACCTAGCTCGACTTATTCTATTGAGGATTATTTGGGCGTTTTTATACGCTGTCCATTGTATCTTTAATTGGCTTTAAGGGGCCAATTAAAGATGCCGCTTCGCCCGTTAACGCAACTTATCTGCGGTAGAAAAACAAGAAGTTCCCCCAAACAAGGGTATGAAAATTCTATTTTCCATGTCAAATACAAACTTTTATTAAAACAAATTACTAATTATTTTAGTTTTAAAACTAACAATATTAGTATATTTGACGATGAATTTTGAGCGTATTACAGAAAAACTAAGCATCCTTGCCGATGCAGCAAAATACGATGTTTCCTGCTCCTCCAGCGGAAGCAAAAGAGCAAATAAGGATAAGGGTTTGGGAAATGCTACAGGAATGGGCATTTGCCACTCTTATACCGAAGACGGCAGATGTGTAAGTTTGCTCAAAATTCTGCTGACCAATGTGTGTATCTTCGACTGTGCCTATTGTGTTACTCGAAAAAGCAACGACATTAAGCGAGCAGCTTTCACCGTACAAGAAGTAGTCGACCTTACCATTAATTTTTACCGCAGAAATTACATCGAAGGATTATTTCTGAGTTCTGGCATTTTTAAAGACGCCGACACCACCATGGAGCGATTGGTTTCAGTGGCCAAGAAACTTCGATTAGAAGAAAATTTTAACGGATATATTCATTTAAAAAGCATTCCTGGAGCGTCAAATGAATTGATGCGACAAGCAGGATTGTACGCAGATCGATTAAGCGTAAATATAGAACTGCCAACTGAAGCAGGACTAAAATTATTGGCGCCAGATAAAAACCACAAAGACATGACTGGCCCGATGAATTTTGTAAACAAAGAAATCATCGCTTACAAAGCAGAGAAAAAACTATTTAAATCTACGCCCAAATTTGCTCCGGGCGGTCAAAGTACTCAAGTCATTATTGGCGCCACGCCAGAAACAGATTTAGAAGTGATTGCAATAGCCAATAATTTTTACAAAGACTATAACCTTAAACGGGTCTATTATTCTGGTTACATTCCGGTTAGTGATGATTCCAGGCTTCCATCTCTACAAAGCAAGGTTCCGGTAATTAGAGAAAATAGATTGTATCAAGCAGACTGGTTGATGCGTTTTTATGGGTTTAAAGCAGCTGAAATTTTAGACCCCAAAGATCCGTTTTTGGCTTTAGATATGGATCCGAAATTAGCTTGGGCACTTCGAAATCAATCCTTTTTCCCTATAAATATTCAGAATGCTGATCTGGAAGCAATTTTAAGAGTGCCCGGCATTGGCGTAAAATCTGCTTGGAAAATTGTTTCAGCACGTAAATTTTGTTCGTTAAACGCCACACATCTTAAAAAAATGGGTGTTGCGCTAAATCGTGCAAGTCATTTTATTTGCTTTAACCAATTCCAAGCAACCTACAGCAAATTAGATAGTCCAAATTTAAAATCGGTGATTTTGAAAACGGTAAAAAGCAAATATGCAGAAGATTTTAAACCACAACTTTCTTTATTCTAATGCATGTTCTAATTTACGATGGAAGTTTTGAGGGTTTTCTAACCGCCGTGTTCGAAGTATACGAATATAAATTGACGCCAGTTCAAATTGTGAAAGAAAGTGCGCCATTGCCGCTTTTGTTTATAAATGCAAAAATCGTAACGACCGATAGTGTAAAATCAGAACGGGTTTTTAAGAAACTGTTTGCCATTATAGGCAAAAAAGGCATTCATCAATTGCTCTGCTCCATCCTCACAGAAAAAGAAGATTGTGAGATTCATTTGTTAGCGGTGATAAAATATGTGCTCAAAAACCCAAATGACAATGTATTACAGAATATGGCCGACCCATCGGTTTTAAAATTAGCGCAACAAGTTAAAATGATCGGACGAGAAAAACACAGGATGGAAGCTTTCGTGCGCTTCAAACTTACCTGCGATGACATTTACTTCTCAGAAATTGAACCCGATTTTAATGTGCTCCCGCTTATTATGAGTCATTTTCAGCAACGCTACCAAGACCAAAAATGGCTAATATTCGACCAAAAAAGACATTATGGCATTTTCTACGATTTGCAAAGTGTTGAATATGTCCACATGGATTTTAACGAGGTTAAAAATAGTCAGAAAGGATTAGAAATGTTGGCTAAAGATGAAGACCTCTACCAAAGTTTATGGAAAACTTATTTCAAAAATACCAACATCAAAGCGAGAAAAAATACGAGGTTGCACTTGCAACATGTACCAAAACGTTATTGGAAATATTTAACGGAGAAGTTTTAAATCACACTCCTTCGGAGGAGTGCCTGCAGGGTAGGTGGTTTTTATGCGGACATTTTAAGCTTCCTTTAAGAATTCAGTAAAGTCCGACCAATCCTCCATTCGAAATGCTCGAATGTCCCTAACAAGATTACTGAAACACTCGGCACCTTTAAGCGCGTTGATAGCCCTTAAAAGATTGGCCATATCGTTTTTTGTAGATAAATATAAACTCCCTGGCCTCTAAAAAATTCAAACTTTTCTAAAATAACAGCGATTTCGAAATAAGCATTATTGCATGGCTCGCCATAATTTGCTTGAAATCTGAAATCAGCATATCGAAACTAATTGCAAACATTCTTAAGCTCCTTAAAATATTTTTTTTCTCCGTAATAAATTTGTTCTTTATCGTCCCTAACGGCTACTTCCTCACCTAAAAAAGGATTCTTAAAAATTTTGATAATTACGCCCTCTAACCAATCTGACAATCCACTTAAAACGGGATTTACTTTTGCTTTTTCTCCGATAACCATCTTTGAAAATTTTATTAAAGTTACTGAAAATTTGTCTTCATCGTATTTAAATGTATGAAACATTTATCTACTAAGCCTTCACTTCTTTAGAAAAACTAAAAAACCCCTTAAAACTTAAATCTTCGTCGAGTTCTTCCCAATGAATGCCGAAAGGCGATAAAGTAAAGTTTTCAAAAGCTTCCCTACTTGCGTTTTGTAGTTTAGGAAACCAGCTAAGTGGATGGCTTTTTTTCTCCCCACTGCCGGTCTGAATGAAAATTTTTTCGTCCTCAAACCATACCCTAAAACTCTCATTTTCCATGGCATTCGTTCCATTTATTCATAATAATTTCTTTGTTCTCTTAAATAATGGCCGAAGCCAATGCAAAGTCTGTTTCCTTTAGTCCCTTATTCGAAACGAAGAGTACATTCTCAACTTCACATTTCGCTTCTTCATCTGCATTTTTAACGTAAATGTGTACAGGCAAATAGTCGTTTATCAAAATTTAGGAGATATTTTTAGGAGACCTATTTTTGAGACACCACGTCAATAGATACACATTTATTTAATCTGATTTCAATCGCTTTATATACGGGGATAGCCCCTTTAATCACTTCTTGTTTACCTGTAAAAATACTGTAAGCATTCAAGACCGGCGGATGTAGCTACAGCCGAAGCATAATCGCGCATTATAGTTGAAAAAATGGTATAACCCTTTTTTATCTTCACCGCGAGATTTTGATTATTCTGATGTGTCTGAGATCCATAACCAATTTGAGGATGTTGGCGCTAGTTTCTTTGCAGAAAGCCAACGAGATTAATGCCAGGTGTTCAGAGAAGCTGCGATCTTGTCTACAAGGTCGTCAGCGGGATGGCGGGCAAAAGCAAAAAGGCAAAAGATACCACATAAAAATAGCAGGATGCCGGCTGTCTTTTTAATGAGTGTAAAATTGTTATTCATAAGAAGTTAAGATTTATTCCACTTTATACCTATACACCTGTCTGCCCAGTTCCCCTGCCGCATTGATCCCTTCAACCACCACGCTGTAATTTCCCGGATCGTCTGCATTAAAGAAATCAAACTTTACGCTGCCATCTGAGCTGGTTATCACGTTCGGGTTCCAATATATGGTAGATCTGAAATCTGGCATTTGGGTGGCGGTTTCAGGTACATCATAACGCGGCGAGTAAAAAGCTCTCGTATTGTTGAAACCTTTTGGAGAAATGTTGGCCATGGAAGGATCGTACTTTTTACGCACCCATCCTCTTTTCGTAAAAATCAGAATGGAAGGCCCTCCCAAAAATCGGGTCATCGCAATGCTCGATCTGACCACTTCAATTTTAACAATATCGGTGGGATCTATTACATTGTTATCAAATATCTCCGAAACTTCTATACAATCGGTTATTCTACGGCCATCAAGTATAACCTGCATAGGAACAAGTCCACCTTGCACTCTTGCCCATGGCCAGTTTATAACTGTACAAGCCAAATCTTTGGCTGGTTGAAAAACAACTCCTGCCAGCATTCCTTGCAGGCAGACTCCTAGATTGGCACAAAGTTCTGGGCTCGGGATAATGTAGGTCTGATCCACAGAGACTGATGGGATTCTGATACTCCCTTGCATGCTGTACTGATTTTCTTTCTTGGTTCCCTTGATAAGCACTTCCCTCAACTGTTGAACCCGGTTCAACTTGCCCGTCCGTTCCAATATCGCAAACTCCTTTTTGGTATTGGCCAAATATTCTTTCGTACTTTCCGCAATGTCGGTATTGATGTCGCCAATGTTTTTGTTTGGTGTGAGGATTTGAGCCGGCACTTTGTCAAGGACGATTTCCACGTTCTTCCCATTCTTTGCCGTTCTTGCCTGTACGCTGAACTTTAAGCTGTCGGATAATACCAACTTGTCAAATCGGAATCTTCCCTGTGCATTTGTCGTCGTGTCTCGTACAATGCCGGCCTTTAACGACATCAGCGTAACCTTGGCATTGGGAAACGGCTTGCCGCTCAGCGAGAGCACTTTTCCCGCAATTTCGGTCGACAGTTTTTCAGCCTTGAAAATAGGCTCGCCCGGTTTACCGCTCAAGACTTCTTTCCATGTAAACCGCCGGTAGCCCTGTGTAAGCATCAGGTTATCCAGTGCTTTGTTTACCACTTCGCTTTCTGTGGCAAAATAGTAATTGGGTTTTTCTATGTAGCCCTTCAAATCGGAGGTCAACAGGATGTTGGAAAAGATGGTACTTTCCAATGTTTCGTCTATCGGCACTTTGCTTTCATCTATCACCGATACAGAAAAGCTTCCAGCTACCGCTTTGCCCTTCTGGTCTTTTGCATCCAGTTGGATCTCCACCTTTTCCCGGGTTTTATAGGTTGGTTTGGCCGTGCCGATCTTCAGCTGCATCTGGTCTCGATTCTTGAGGAAAGCGATCCTTTCGTTGATCGGCTGTCCCTGGTTGTCAAACAGCGTGAATTGCGCGATGCCGCTTGGAAAGTTTGCCTTTTTTAGCCAAAGCGATGTAATCGGCCTACTTATTTTGACTGGTGAGGCATAGATGGTTTCACCACCTGTCTGGGCAATCAGGTTTACAGTTTGGTTTAATGATTTTGTCGAAGCATTTATCCTCACGAGCAAACTGTCGCCTTCTGTTTGGTAAACCGCCAGTACATAGCCTTCGTCTGCCGCTTTGGGCAGGTTGATAATCGTTTCCGATCCATCGGGATACTTTATCCGCGCTTTGTAGGTTTTCCCGGCTTCGGGTTTTAAGTTGAAAGTACCCATGCCTGCATGCATGCTTTCCAGTTGGGCGACCTCTTGGTCTTGGTTATCGGTAATGCTTCCCTTAATGTTTACTCCTGTACCGTCAACACCCACTGCTTTAAAAGCTACCCTCGAAGTGAGGCCGTTTACCAGATCTCCACTTTCGGGAAAGAACTGCACATCGCTTTGCGAAAGTGCCGCCTTGATGGGGAAACTCTTTTCGATCTTTTTCTTCTTTTCCGTAACAATCGTGGTGCGGATGTACGCACCTTTCAGGTTGGAGGTCTGATCGTTAATCATATTTATGGTGACGTTTCCACTGGCATCCGTTTTTGCTTTTTCACTCGCTATCGCCTCGTGGTTGGCCATGATCTCATACCGTACTTCTTTGTCTGTAAGCGGTAGTCCACCCGCATCGGTATAATTCAGCAATGCAGTAACCACAGGTTTGCCCGCAGTGGTTTTATATTGGTAGGTTACTTTGGCAATCACTTCTTCGCTGCCGGGGTTTCCCACTGCAAAAGTCCGGTC
>NZ_JBSSEL010000042.1:0-3489 GCF_054061655.1 Pedobacter sp. UYEF25
GCTACGGGGAATCCATCTTTAAGATCTGGCACCGACCTACTCTCCCACGTGTTACCGCAGTACCATCGGCTCTGGCGGGCTTAACTTCTCTGTTCGGAATGGGAAGAGGTGGACACCGCCGATATAGGCACCTGAATATTTTAATTTAGGGTGAAAGGTTGGAAGGTGGAGGGCGTGAGGGTAAATTACCTTCTGCCTTTCTGCCTTCGGCCTTTGGCCTTAAATGACATATTTATCGGAAGAAGAAAGGAAAAACATCACAGACAACAGTGTGTTGCCCTTGAAAGCTTCGGGTGATTAGTACTACTCGACTGTGGTGTCGCCACCTTTACATCTATAGCCTATCAACGTGGTAGTCTCCCACGGCCCTATATGGAACTCTCATCTCGTGGCTAGTTTCGCACTTAGATGCTTTCAGCGCTTATCTATTCCCAGCGTAGCTACTCTGCAATGCCCCTGGCGGAACAACAGATTCACTAGAGGCTAGTCCAACCCGGTCCTCTCGTACTAAGGTCAGCCCCACTCAAAATTCCTACGCCCACAACAGATAGGGACCGAACTGTCTCGCGACGTTCTGAACCCAGCTCGCGTGCCACTTTAATCGGCGAACAGCCGAACCCTTGGGACCTTCTCCAGCCCCAGGATGTGACGAGCCGACATCGAGGTGCCAAACCTCCCCGTCGATATGAGCTCTTGGGGGAGATCAGCCTGTTATCCCCAGCGTACCTTTTATCCTTTGAGCGATGGCCCTTCCATGCAGAACCACCGGATCACTATATCCGTCTTTCGACCCTGTTCGACCTGTATGTCTCACAGTCAAGCAAGCTTATGCTATTGCACTCCACGTACGGTTACCAAGCGTACTGAGCTTACCTTTGAAAGCCTCCGTTACCTTTTTGGAGGCGACCACCCCAGTCAAACTACCCATCAAACAATGTCTCCCGCTCAGCGGGATTAGACACCGGATACAGAAAGGGTGGTATTTCAACGTTGGCTCCACGATGCCTAGCGACACCGCTTCAAAGCCTCCCACCTATCCTACACATCCTGTACCCAATATCAATGTTAAACTATAGTGAAGGTGCATGGGGTCTTTCCGTCCCGTTGCGGGTACCCGGCGTCTTCACCGGGACCACAATTTCACCGAGCTCATGGCTGAGACAGCGCCCAGATCGTTACACCATTCGTGCAGGTCGGAACTTACCCGACAAGGAATTTCGCTACCTTAGGACCGTTATAGTTACGGCCGCCGTTTACCGGGGCTTCGATTCAATGCTTCTCCGTGAGGATGACATCCCCTCTTAACCTTCCGGCACCGGGCAGGTGTCAGGCCTTATACCTCATCTCTCGATTTTGCAAAGCCATGTGTTTTTGTTAAACAGTCGCCTGGGCCTTTTCACTGCGGCTGGTATCGCTACCAGCGCCCCTTCTCCCGAAGTTACAGGGCCATTTTGCCGAGTTCCTTAGCCATGATTCACTCGAGCACCTTAGAATCCTCTTCCCGGATACCTGTGTCGGTTTGCGGTACGGGTATTCATAGCCTGAAGCTTAGCGGTTTTTCTCGGGAGTCTGATTACCTGCGCTATCCGCTCGCCCGGGGGCTAACGGTACTATCGGCGTTCGGCTAGGTCGGCGGATTTGCCTACCGTCCCAATACCTACAGCCTTTAACGATCTATTCCGTCAGATCGCGGCAGTGTCACTACTCCGTCCCCACATCGCAGCTATAAATAGTACGGTAATATTAAACCGTTGTCCATCGAATATCCCATTCGGGTTCTCCTTAGGTCCCGACTGACCCTGATCCGATTAGCGTTGATCAGGAAACCTTATCCTTTCGGTGGCGGTGTTTCTCGCACCGCTTATCGTTACTTATGCCTACATTTGCTTTTCCAGACGCTCCAGCACTCATTGCCAAATACCTTCTCCGCTGTCTGGAATGCTCCCCTACCGATACTGTACGTAGTACAGATCCCATAGCTTCGGTGCACGGTTTAATGCCCGTTTATTATCCATGCCCGATCGCTCGACTAGTGAGCTGTTACGCACTCTTTAAATGAATGGCTGCTTCCAAGCCAACATCCTAGCTGTCTGTGCAATCGGACCTCGTTAGTTCAACTTAACCGTGACTTGGGGACCTTAGCTGATGGTCTGGGTTCTTTCCCTCTCGGCCCGGGACCTTAGCACCCCGGGCCTCACTGCAGCGCATGTTAAACAGCATTCGGAGTTCGTCTGGATTTGGTAGGATTTGACTCCCCCGCACCCAATCGGTAGCTCTACCTCTGTCTAACTCTATCGCCACGCTGTTCCTAAAAACATTTCGGGGAGTACGAGCTATTTCCCAGTTTGATTGGCCTTTCACCCCTACCCACAGATCATCCGGAAACTTTTCAACGTTTATCGGTTCGGTCCTCCAGTACGTGTTACCGCACCTTCAACCTGTCCATGGGTAGATCACAAGGTTTCGCGTCTACCCCCACTGACTGTACGCCCTATTCAGACTCGCTTTCGCTTCGGCTCCGGGCTTCAAAGCCCTTAACCTTGCCAGTGAGGAGTAACTCGTAGGCTCATTATGCAAAAGGCACGCCGTCACGGAACAAGTCCGCTCCGACCGCTTGTAAGTACACGGTTTCAGGTTCTATTTCACTCCCCTGTTCGGGGTTCTTTTCACCTTTCCCTCACGGTACTGGTTCACTATCGGTCTCTCAGGAGTATTTAGCCTTACCGGATGGTGCCGGCAGATTCCCACAAGGCGTCTCCGACCTCGCGGTACTCAGGGTCCCACTGGGCCAATGGTGCTTACGTGTACGGGGCTATCACCCTGTGCCGCCGGGATTCCCATCCCGTTCCACTTCGCTGCATTGTAACCGTATCGTGGCCCTACAACCCCCACCTTGCCGTAACAAAATGGGTTTGGGCTCTTTCCCTTTCGCTCGCCACTACTTGGGAAATCATTGTTATTTTCTCTTCCTCTGCTTACTTAGATGTTTCAGTTCGGCAGGTTTGCTCCTTAATAAGGTGACATGTCTTCAACATGCCGGGTTGCCCCATTCGGAAACCTCCGGATCAGCTCATATTTGCAGATCCCCGGAGCTTATCGCAGCTTATCGCGTCCTTCGTCGCCTCTGAGAGCCAAGGCATCCCCCGTGTACTCTTTCTTACTTTCTTCTACTTGTACGCCTTTTGCGCCGTACAGTATGCTTTTTGTGCTAACGCTATCAGGAACAAAAAGCAATGATTAACGAGCAACGACCGAAGTCTCTGTTCTTTTATCTCTGTTCTTCTGTCCAAAAAAGCGCTCGCCTATTGTTGTCTGCTCTTGTTTTTTCTTACTTCTTCCAATATGTCAAAGAACTTTATTAAGGTAGAGGGTGGAGGGTGTAAAGGTCGAGGGTTTCATTGCCCCCTGCCTAAGCCTCTGCCTAACCTTATCAGTGAAAACATGCGGGCTCGAACCGTTTCTTCTGTGCCCCTGTGGCGTCTTCCTCTT
>NZ_JBSSEL010000043.1:0-2916 GCF_054061655.1 Pedobacter sp. UYEF25
CCAATGTCATTAAGTTAAGGAACCCCTCAGCATAAAGCCCCCTCTAAATCTCCAGAGAACGGAGACTTTAGCTTCGCACTTTTTTCAAGTCCTCCCAACCGGGAAGGATTTAGATGGAGCTGCCAGCTTTTTGGAGAGATTAGGGTTGTGTTTTCCTAATAGGCATTTTAATTGGTAAATGACTGTCTTGATAATTGGATGGCATCGAAGAGTTTTTCTAAACGACTTAAAAGGTGGATAAAATAATATGGTCCTTTTAAATAAGCTACATAACTGCTTAAAAAAATTAATTTTAACATCTGCTAAGGTTTTCCAATCTCATGCGACTAATTGTATAAATATCATTAATTGAAAGACCAGTTTATTTTATTAATAACTAATAACCAAGGCCTGATTCTAAAGGTTTGCAACATGTATTGCAATAGCCGGGAGGATAAAGAAGACCTTTTTCAGGACATCATATTACAGCTTTGGCGAGCCTATGGCTCATTTAATGGCAACTCAAAAGTTTCAACATGGGTTTACAGAATAGCACTTAACAATGCAATAACGCGGCTTCGGAAAGAAACCAAACGCGAAAAATTTGCTGCGCTTGACGATAGTGCTTTTAATATATCTGCTATAGACAATACGGAAGAAAATCAACAGGTGTTACAAATGTATTCAGCCATCAAAAATCTAACAGAAGTGGAACGGGCAATTACCATGCTGTATATGGATGATTATAGCTATAAAGAAATTGCCGATGTAATAGGTTTATCAGAATCAAACGTAGGTTTTAACCTGAATAAGATACGTACGAAATTAAAAACAATTGTAAATAACGGATAATATGGAACTGGACGAGTTTAAAGCGCACTGGAAGACTATCCAGGATAATGAATTTCAACAACAGAAGATTCCATCAGAAAAATTAAAACAAATTATTATGAATACCACAGACACACTAGGACACCTGCACTCGAAAAGTGCTTATTGGAAAAAATTTGGAACCGCTACAAACC
The DNA here is from genome assembly GCF_054061655.1 of Pedobacter sp. UYEF25. NCBI lineage: Bacteria > Pseudomonadati > Bacteroidota > Sphingobacteriia > Sphingobacteriales > Sphingobacteriaceae > Pedobacter > Pedobacter sp. UYEF25. The sequence goes on from NZ_JBSSEL010000043.1 coordinate 1,005, forward strand.
AAATATTATTGGGTATGCTAGCAGTAGTATCGCTAATCATGTTAATAAAAGGTATTTATCTGCACAGAATTGCTGGCATTCTGGAGTCAGTTGCATATTTAACCATAATGGTAATTTACTGTATTGTAACTATTTGGGTTTTTAAAAGGCAGGAACAAATTTTTACTATATACAGTGGTGACAATGTGATGGTAACCCTTAAACAGACCATTTCAGCCTTCAGAAGATTTTATTTGATGTTTAACATTATTTATCTGTTTTTATATCCTGCATACTTTTATGCTGTTATTAAACTATTCTTGCCTTACTGGCACCCGTCCCTACAAACCATTTTTATAACTTGTGCACTTGCAACTTCAATATCACTTATTGGTGGTCACTGGTATTACAAAGTCAAATTCTTTAAAAAGTTAAAATCGCTTGAAGAAAATCTGAAATATTTAGAAAGTTAGCAATTTGTTAACTGAACCTAACGGATTAGATGCAAACAAACTTTGTCCATTGACATAAAATTAGGGATTAAATTGCCCTTTTATAATTCGTTAATGCCTCGTATTTACTTCTCGACTTATTGTTTTTTCTAGAATGTGGATATTTTCGATTAGGCCTCACTGGTTCGAGGTAATGAATAAATAATTCTTCAAGATGACGTAGGATCTTTTCAGGATTTCGATGTATAAACAAGTCTATCAACCTGTTTTTCATTATTCCATAGGCAATGTTCTTATTGATTTTATATTGATGTACACGTTTTGAAGTAATTAAGGCTATTTCTTTTTCACATGGTTTTGCAATGATAGCCTGGAAATTAGATAGGAAGAAAGTAATATAGAAATCTTGCATAATGGTCGTAACTCTCTGTCCGCTAAAAGCTTCCAATTGCAATTGATTTTTAATTGAGCTAAAGTTGGTCTCAATGCCCCATCGCATAAAATACAACTCTTTGAAAATTCCTTGTGGGTGGTCTGTTTGATTGAACAGGTTGGTTGCCAATACTTCTATTGTACCATCGTCAAGGATAACCTTAATCAACCGAACATTAATAGTTGAACCTATTGGAACAAAGAATCCTTGTTTGTATAGCTCATCTGATGAATACTTATTCGCTCTGAATGAAACCATTGTGTCGGTATCGTTACTAATAACGAAGTCTCTTATCTCGTATGTAAACCTTAAAGGGCAGCGCATAATATAGGGTTGTGGTTGTTCTTTATTCTCGTGAAGAAAGAAACTGATAAAGCCAGGATAACCACGATCATAGATTAACAACATATCAGATTCATAATATTGCACCCAATGTTGCGCCATTCTTTGTTCGGATATTTTCACAGGATAAAGTTCGGCCCTTATTGCAATTCCATTCAATATATCATAAGCAGATAGTGCCTGTCCCATTGGAAATTTCTTATCGCTTTTATTACTTTGAGTTCCAAAATGATTAATGACTTCATCGTAATGAATTAGGTTTATTATCGATCCGTCTACGGCAATGACCCGCATTCCATTCCAGCGCTTAATATTTTGTCCATAATGCTCATAAAAACTTTGTACTAAAACTTCATTGAGGCAAGCAAAGAATAAATCTTTGATTTTCATTCGTTGCTGACAGAAAGCTGATTTGCTTACTGTTAGCTCATCTATTTCTAACCAATTATAAAATTCAGCGATTTCAATACTGTAACTCCTACGGAAAAAATTTATTAATAAAAGAACTAACCGCTCAAACCCTAACTTTCTATCGCGGGAGAAATCTGTTTTTGAGTGTGTGAATAATGCCCTTAGCTCTGTTTGAGTAGCTGACTGGGTAATAAAAATTTTTAGGTCGTTAATGATTTTAATGTTTACAGGCATAATGCAACAATGATTTCCTGTAAAAGTAAAGCCTTCAAGTCCTTAACTTAATGGCATTGGG
>NZ_JBSSEL010000044.1:0-2310 GCF_054061655.1 Pedobacter sp. UYEF25
TATGTCAATGTAGCGCACCGATCCCGGTGTGTGTATATTTTTTGTTGCGGGTTATGGGTTACGCGTTATGGGATTTATATGCGCCCTAACAGGTAACTTTTAACTTTCAACCTTCAACTCCCTTCTGTGGAGAATAACGGAGTCGAACCGTTGACCTCCTGCGTGCAAGGCAGGCGCTCTAGCCAGCTGAGCTAATCCCCCGGCTTTTTTTGAGTTCTAAGTCCTAAGTCATACGTTGTAAGTCAAACTTATAACATAATACTCATAACGTACCACTAAAACTAGGTAGTCCCGTCCAGATTTGAACTGGAGACCCCTACATTATCAGTGTAGTGCTCTAACCAGGCTGAGCTACGGGACTTTGTTTCTTAGATGTAAGACGTTAGACATTAGATGTTAGACAAAGTGCCTAAGCCCATTATCAAATCCCATATCTGATGTCCCAGACCTCAGATCCCGTCCAGATCTCGTTTCCTTCTTTTCTTTGGATGTGGGGTATTGGAAAATAGACCAAAAGCCTGTTCTCATTCCTCATATCTCAAATCTTTTTAATAAGAGTATCATTATAGCGCAGCGAGCGGTCGGGACCGCTCCAGAAAGGAGGTATTCCAGCCGCACCTTCCGGTACGGCTACCTTGTTACGACTTAGCCCCAGTTATCGGTCTTACCCTAGGACGCTCCTTGCGGTTACATACTTTAGGTACCCCCAACTTCCATGGCTTGACGGGCGGTGTGTACAAGGCCCGGGAACGTATTCACCGCGTCATTGCTGATACGCGATTACTAGCGAATCCAACTTCACGGGGTCGAGTTGCAGACCCCGATCCGAACTGTGAACGGCTTTGTGAGATTCGCATCACGTTGCCGTGTAGCTGCCCTCTGTACCGTCCATTGTAGCACGTGTGTAGCCCCGGACGTAAGGGCCATGATGACTTGACGTCGTCCCCTCCTTCCTCTCTGTTTGCACAGGCAGTTTGTCTAGAGTCCCCATCATTACATGCTGGCAACTAAACACAGGGGTTGCGCTCGTTGCGGGACTTAACCCAACACCTCACGGCACGAGCTGACGACAGCCATGCAGCACCTAGTTTCGTGTCCTTGCGGACGCTCCCATCTCTGGGAACTTCACTAACTTTCAAGCCCGGGTAAGGTTCCTCGCGTATCATCGAATTAAACCACATGCTCCTCCGCTTGTGCGGGCCCCCGTCAATTCCTTTGAGTTTCAATCTTGCGACCGTACTCCCCAGGTGGAACACTTAACGCTTTCGCTTAGCCGCTGACTGTGTATCGCCAACAGCGAGTGTTCATCGTTTAGGGCGTGGACTACCAGGGTATCTAATCCTGTTCGATCCCCACGCTTTCGTGCCTCAGCGTCAATAGAACCATAGTAAGCTGCCTTCGCAATCGGTGTTCTGAGACATATCTATGCATTTCACCGCTACTTGTCTCATTCCGCCTACCTCTAGTCCATTCAAGCCCATCAGTATCAAGGGCACTGCGATAGTTGAGCTACCGTCTTTCACCCCTGACTTAACAGGCCGCCTACGCACCCTTTAAACCCAATAAATCCGGATAACGCTTGGATCCTCCGTATTACCGCGGCTGCTGGCACGGAGTTAGCCGATCCTTATTCTTCCGGTACATTCAGCTCTCTACACGTAGAAAGGTTTATTCCCGGATAAAAGCAGTTTACAACCCATAGGGCAGTCTTCCTGCACGCGGCATGGCTGGTTCAGGGTTGCCCCCATTGACCAATATTCCTTACTGCTGCCTCCCGTAGGAGTCTGGTCCGTGTCTCAGTACCAGTGTGGGGGGCCATCCTCTCAGATCCCCTAGCCATCGTAGCCTTGGTGGGCCCTTACCCCGCCAACTAGCTAATGGCACGCATGCCCATCTCCATCCCATAAATGTTTGATCATCCCATAATGCTATAAAATGATGTTATGCGGTGTTAATCCGGATTTCTCCGGGCTATCCCCCTGATGAAGGTAGGTTGCATACGCGTTACGCACCCGTGCGCCGGTCTCATGGAAGCAAGCTCCCAATACCCCTCGACTTGCATGTATTAGGCCTGCCGCTAGCGTTCATCCTGAGCCAGGATCAAACTCTCCATTGTAAAATGTGTTGTAAGATGCTGACCAGTTTTAACTATCGTTAAAAATAGTCTTCTTTTTTTGTTTTGTCCGTCGGTCTCCCGACCTTAAAACGGGACTCCCCGGCCATGTACTGCGGCCGGTGCCCCCTTATACTCGCTTGCGCTACTTTGACATCTCTTGTAAGAACTTTTATTCGCTTAACCTCACGGCAGCT
>NZ_JBSSEL010000045.1:0-2307 GCF_054061655.1 Pedobacter sp. UYEF25
ATACTGACCCCCCAGTATTGCTTATTAGTTCGCTAAAAAAACAAAGTCCTACAGAAGGGTTTTGCTGACATTCCGGCGGATACTGACCCCACCTGTGATTGTTAGAGTTTTGTACCGGAGCATATTGACCCCTGTTGACCTGCGTTCAAGACGCGTTTTACCGGAGCATGTTGCCCCCCCTCTTTAACTTGATTTGGCTTACTTAGGTGAATATACCCTCACCTAAACCAGAACGCTGATGGCCGGAAAAGCAAAAGCAATGAGTCAGATCAAACAACTATTACGCCTTCATCAGCAGGGCGATTCCATTAAGCAGATTGCCCGATCTCTTGGCATCAGCAAGAACACTGTCAAGTCCTATCTGGTGAAACTATCAGCGGGTAAACTTCCGTTATCTGATCTTTTATTGATGGACGATCCGGTGCTGGAAGCGAATTTCCATGCTGGCAACCCTGCCTATAAGGATCCAAGGTTTGAGCACATGAGCAATAACCTGGCCTATTACGCCAAGGAACTCAAGCGTGTTGGGGTAAGCCGTACGGTATTGTATGAAGAATATATTTCGGGTTATAAAGATGGGTATAGCTATTCCCAGTTCTGTTTTCACTTGCGCCAGCAGCTTATTGCTAAAAAACCAGGTATGCGTTTGGAACACATCGCCGGTGATAAACTCTTTATCGATTTTGCTGGTAAACCCATACACTATATTGACCGCGGTAGCGGTAAGCTCATTGCCTGTCAGGTATTTGTGGCCTCTCTACCTTTTTCAGATTACTGCTTTGCAATGGCCGTTCCCAGCCAACGGGTAGATGATTTTTTGCATGCGCTGGAATGCTGCCTTCGGCAATTGAGCGGTGCACCAGCGGTGCTGGTACCCGATAACCTGAAATCTGCAGTGTTAAAGGCAGATCGGTTTGAGCCCGAGATCAACCGTGCACTAGCGGATTTTGCCAACCATTATGACATTACCGTAATCCCCACACGTCCAGCAAAGCCAAAAGACAAGGCACTGGTAGAAAACCAGGTTAAACTGGTCTACAACCGTGTGTATGCCCGGCTACGTAATCGACAGTTTTTTGATCTCGAGTCGCTCAATCTGGCCATCAGCGAAAAAGTAAAAGCGCATAACCAGACCAGGATGCAGCAAAAGCCCTATTGTCGGGAGGAGCGCTTTCTTGCCGCAGAAAAACATTTGCTAAAACCCCTTCCAAAAGAAGGCTTTGAGGTAAAATCGTATGCAGAACCCAAGGTGGCACACAACAACCATATCTATCTGGGCAAGGACAAGCATTATTACAGCGTACCTTATGCTTATGTAGGTACAAAAGTGCAGGTTATCTACACCAGAAGTATGGTTCGCATTTATGCAAGGGGGAAACAGATTGCTGTCCACATCAGGAACTTCCATCGGGCAGGGTATTCGACCCAAAAAGAACACCTGAGCTCCCATCATAGGCATTATCTGGAACGAAGCCCCGATTATTATATCGCAAGAGCAAAGGAGAAATCCCAAGAACTGTATCTGTTGACACAGCTTATCTTCGGCCAGTCCCAGCATCCCGAACAACTTTACCGTACCTGTGACGGATTGCTCCGTCTGCAAAAAACGGCGCTACCAGAAGCATTCGCAAAGGCCTGTGAACTGGCCATCGAGTACCGTAACTTTTCCTACAGGTTTGTAGAACGGATACTGAAAAACAACATGACCGGCCATCAGGATATGATAAAACCAGAACAATCACTTCCTGAGCACCAAAATATCAGGGGGAAAGAATATTATTCACAAACAACAATTAAATACTAAACAATGAACATCGAGACACAATTAAAACAACTCCGTTTGCACGGCATGAACCGTAGCTGGCAGGCGTTGAACGAAACCAGAAAGCTGCATGAACTTACCCTTAGTGAAGGGATGGAGGTACTGCTACAGGCGGAAACCGATGATCGAGATGGCAAGCGCTTTGAACGGTTACAGGCAAATGCCAACTTTCGCTATAAAGCCTCCGTCGAAGAACTGAACATGGATGCTACCAGGGGTATGGACAGATCCATGGTCGCAGACTTTGCAACCGGCGGCTATATCTCCAAGGGAGAAGCGATTCTGATATGCGGTGCTACAGGTACTGGAAAATCATTTTTTGCATCAGCTTTAGGGCATCAGGCCTGTACCCAAGGATACAGGGTAGCATATTTTAATGTACAGAAGCTCTTGCTAAAAACAAAGATGAGCAGAATTGATGGTACGGTCTACAAGCTGTTCGAAAAAATATCCAAGGCAGAACTGCTGATCTTGGATGATTTCGG
>NZ_JBSSEL010000046.1:0-1693 GCF_054061655.1 Pedobacter sp. UYEF25
GCCATAGCTTTAAAGTTTGGGTGGACAGGTGTATTCCTGTGCCACATTGCTGTTTTTGTGGAACTTAAATTTACTGCTTTTACATGGATGCTTGCGCAAAAATGGCTGACGGTGGTTTATGTTAATTCATTAGTTATTTACTTAATTTAGTGCGGTGCGACAATGGTTCTGCAAGCAATGCCATTTCTGCGCAAATTTCCAAAACGTTAGCGGAAACCCAAATAGCAGACCCCGAATGGAAGATGAAATTTTAAATACTTACAATGAATTAACAAAGTTTTCAGATTCACTTTTGAATTTTGAAAGTAAAATACTTGATTCTCGAATTGAATATTTTGAAAATAAAATTGGATATAATTTACCAAAAGATTTTAAATATTTCATTAAAAAAAGTAATGGTTTTTCTCTAAATGGAACAGAAGTTAATGGAATTGGAGACGAATTTCTGAATTCATCGCTTGATAAGTTATATGATTTTGAACATAACGAAGTTGGAAATCCTATGCCGAAATATTTTATGCCGTTTTCAGCAGACGGTTATGGAAACCATTATTGCATTGATTTATCTCGAACGGAAAATGAAATATGTCCAATTGTTTTTTGGCAACACGATTGTAATTACAAAAATATAAGTGAAGTAGAAACTTGCAATAATAATTTTGTTGAATGGGTTAACAAAGTAATGATCGAATGGACACTTGAAGAATATAATTATGATGGAACAGAAAAATGAAAATGGGCTATCCGCTAACATGGTATTGGCAATAGGCGGGATTTCGTCTTCGATTTAAAATTTGTGCTTTATTTAAGTTCAGTTTTTCAATTGAAGTTTAATGCTAAATAGCCCGCCCATCGCCAATACGCAAAACGTTATAGACAATACTGCCCGACTAAATCCAATAAATTACTATTTTGAATTTGTTGTCTAAACAGTTAACTTTGTGTTGTGAATAATGACAGACAGATAATTGCTTACAAGAATTATTTTCTCGACTTCTACGAAGACCAAACCGATAAAGTTCAGGCTAAAATCGAATGGACTTTAAATTTAATAAAAGTTACTCCAAAAGTTCCCGAAAAGTTTTTCAAGCATATGCAAGGAATAAAAGGACTTTATGAAATCCGAGTAGAAGTTGGAAGTGATATTTATCGCATATTTTCATTTTTCGACAAAGGTAATCTTGTGGTTCTTGGAAACGGTTTTCAAAAGAAAAGTCAAAAGACGCCAAAACAGGAAATTGAAAAGGCACTTAAAATAATGGAGGAATATCAAAATGACATCTAAAAAGAATATTACGACACTTGAGGAAATCCTTGACAAGAAATACGGAAAAAAAGGTGATCCGAAACGTGAAGAATGGGAACAACAATTTGAAGCTTTCCACCTTGGTGCCTTATTAGAAGAAGCCAGAACAAAATTGGGAATGACACAAGAACAACTTGCAGAAAAGTGTGGAACGAATAAATCTTACATTTCGAGAATTGAAAACGACGCTTCAGACATCAGACTTTCTACCTTAATGAAGATAATTCAGAAAGGCTTGGGCGGACATTTAAAATTGACTCTTCAAGTTTAACAAAGGAAAACGTACTGGCTATAACAGCAAATTCCTATGTAAAGCAGTTTACAGTTCTAATTTATTAATTTTATTCCAATAAGATGCCATAAAGTGTCTAAATTAATGCTACTCAA
>NZ_JBSSEL010000047.1:0-1667 GCF_054061655.1 Pedobacter sp. UYEF25
TAATCGAGTCACGCAAAGGAATTTCACCTTTGCGTTCTCACAGAACCGTACGTGAAAGTCTCCCTTCATACGGCTCTTCATGTTCTTAAATCACGTAAAGATAATCCATCTTTAAGGATGTACCAATGCCCAATGGGCAAACAATTGGGGCTTTTCCTTATACTTCTGCTTCAGCCGTCTTAGGGCTGCATACTTGTACAGATCTTTCTCCCATTTTATCCACTTTAGTAGTCGTATATTTAGCTGATGCCATATCCGTCGCATACTTTTGTTCTCAAACCGCTGATAGTAGTTTATTATTCCTCTTATTCTTGGATTCAGTTCTTTGGCTATTTCTTCTATGGATTTTCGCCATTTATGGATATTCCATCCCCTCATCTTCGATAAGATACTTTTCTTTGATTTGTTACTTACAAATGTGCCTGGCATGGCTCTCACGCCCAATTTTGTCCTTACTCCCGATGGATGTATGCTAAAGCCTAAAAAGTCATATCCCTTAGGGTATTTCTCTACCGAAATCCCTCGTAGATTCACTATTTTAGTCTTCGATGGATGTAGTTCTAACTTACACATCTGCATCCTCTGCTTGATTGCTTTGAGCATAAACAAAGTTTGCTTTTCTGTTTTGCAATGAACTATGATGTCATCTGCATAGCGTTCAAAGGGTTTTTCCGGATGGTTTTGTTCCATCCATTTGTCAAAGACTACGTGTAGATACAGATTTGCCAATAAAGGGCTCATTACTCCTCCCTGAGGTGTGCCCTTTATGGTTGGCTGTTGTTGCCCGTCTTTGGCTACCAACCCTGCATCTAGCCAACGTTTTACATACATCAGTACCCATTTCTCTTTGCAGTAATGCACCAATGCTTTCTGTAGCAGTTCATGGTCTATGTTATCGAAAAATCCCTTGATGTCCAAGTCTATTGCAAAATCATGGTTATATGCTCTTGAATTTGACTTTTCTACCGCTTGGTGTGCATTTCGATGCGGACGATAGCCATAAGAATCTGCATGGAAGATAGGCTCCAATACTTTTTCTAAATGGTACTTCACTACTTGCTGAGCCACTCGGTCCAGAATGGTGGGGATGCCCAAGAGCCTTTCCCCGCCATCTTTCTTCGGTATGGCAACCTGTTTGACGGGCTTTGGGAAGTAACTGCCTGAGGCAAGCCTGTTCCATAGCTTGTACAGCTCGGTTTTTACATTTGTCTCCAAATATCCCCAATCCATACCATCTACACCATAGCTCCCTTTGTTGGCTCTTACTTCTTTGTACGCCTGCCAGACCATCAGCCTTGTGATCGGTTGTGATTTTGTCTCAAAATAATCAATCATTCCCTGTGGGTTGTAAATTGTTCTGAACACTGAACATGCCCAAACCTTCGCTCCATGCCCATTACAAACACTTCTTCACTACTATGATTGGGTCTGCCACCTGTTTCTCAGCCACATCCATGCTGTTTGTTTCCTCTCTCGATTTTACAAAGCGAAACAGATTTCTCTTGTTCCTTAATAGAGCCTGTGTAGAAGTCTTGCCAATTTTACCCCGGTTGCCGTGTACCCGGTAATCAGGTTGTCCGGTACACTTTAGTCGCAAATACAAACGTAGCTACTTGCTTTCGACAACATCTCTCTTCCTTACGAGGCTTCATCATTGGTTCACTCTC
>NZ_JBSSEL010000048.1:0-1655 GCF_054061655.1 Pedobacter sp. UYEF25
TTCTTGCCCGTATATTTCTCCCATATCGACGCTTTTGTGCAGCCCGTAGAAATCAGCTCCCGAATCATCCCATGTTTTTCTGCATCGGTAAAATCCTTACCTGCTTTTTGAATCATATTTTTGCCCATATTTTACACTTTTTTGTGTAAACCTATTCTAGGACAAGACAATAATCCTTAACTGCGGGGAGACTTGGGATAAAGAAGTGACGATTTTGAATTGCAGTATTGAAAACCTCAACTGTATGATGGTTTACTTCGAGAAAAAAGTGACTCTTAGAAATTGTCATTTTAAGAATGCTGTATTCAACTTTTCTTATTTTCAGAAAGGACTAATTATCGAGGATTGCATTTTCGACAAATATCTGGACTTCGAAGCAGGTGGACATAATGAAATAGGCTTTCCAATAATTATTAAGAATAACGAGTTTAGAAACTTTGTGAATTTCTGCGACTGTTGGTTTACTGGCGAAGTAATTATCGTTGACAACAAATTTTTAAAAGGAACCAATATCCAAAGCAAAGACCAATATTTGACATTTGACGTTCTGCCCATAGTCGAAAACAATGTAGGTTTGTTGAATATTGAAAGTGAATGCAGAGAAGAAGAATTGTAATTACTACTGCTTATAACAGCAAATGCTTGGGCAAAAATGGCTGACGGTGGTTTACGACAGTTCATCTTTATTTACTTAATTTAGTGCGGCGCGACAATGTTTCTGCAAGCAATGCCATTTCTGCACAAATTTTCAAAACGTTATAAGTAACCAACGACAAGCTAAATGAACGACACTCAATTTTTAACTTATCAAAAGTTCAACGACAAATTATTGGCCAATGAACTTGCACAAACCTTAACTGCAAACAATGTTGAATTTGTTTTTGAAGATTCCTCTCCACATTTCGACCCGTCTTTTGCAAACAACGAAACGAGTAAAGAATATCTAATCAAGCTTCAAAAACCTGATTTTGAGAAAGCAGATGAGGTTTTAATGAATTTATCTGCTAAAGATATAGACGCTGTCTCCCCCGATCATTATTTATTCAATTTCACTGACGATGAATTGAAGGATTTGCTTTTGAAAAGTGACGAATGGAGCAAGTATGATTATTTACTAGCTCAAAAAATACTCGATAACAGAGGATACAAAATAGACGAAAAAGCAATTAACAAAATTAAAGAGCAAAGAATTGAAGAATTGTCCAAAGCAGAAAAAAGTCAAAAAAATTCAATAATTGCTGGCTACATCTTCGCCGTTTTAGGAGGACTGATTGCTGTTTTTATTGGGTGGGATTTGTTTTCCCACAAGAAAACTCTTCCGAATGGAGAACGTGTCTACAGTTATTCAGAACATGATAGAAAACAAGGAAAAATAATTACAGTTATAGGTGTATTATTTGTAATCATTTGGACAATTTTTAGGCTTATCAATAGTTAAAAATATGGCTACTTATAACAGCAAATTCGGGCAAAAATGGCTGACGGTGGTTCAACTCAGGTTTTTCGTTAATTATTTAGTTGAGTGCGGTGCGACAATGGTTCTGTAAGCAATGCCATTTATGCGCAAATTTTCAAAACGTGTGTGTCTTGAACAGATTGCGGAAGCAGTTTGATGCTTTAAAAAGAGATGAGAGTAGGCCTCTCGGTGGCGACTT
>NZ_JBSSEL010000049.1:0-1460 GCF_054061655.1 Pedobacter sp. UYEF25
CAAATTCCTATGTAAAGCAGTTTACAGTTCTAATTTATTAATTTTATTCCAATAAGATGCCATAAAGTGTCTAAATTAATGCTACTCAAACACCGTATCTTCAAATCTTTAAGCTCCGACTCCTATATGTGGCAGCGGGGTTTTATCAACCGCGCTCCACCAGCACCCGTGTGGTGAAAGACTTATAAAAAGCAGCCCCAGACTTGTACCTGTGGCTGCCGCTCATTGCTGCCGACACCACCCTTGCTGTTTTGAGGTCTGCTTTTGTCTCTTGTTATTATTTTTATTGAGCCTTAAATATCTGGTTTCCTATGCTATATTTCTGTTCACTTCATATGGCTTTTCTGTTTTGATCACCGATAACATTCTGTTTACTAACTTATGTGCCACTTTTACCACGATTGCCTTTGGGTTTTTACCAAAATGCTTCCGGTAATAGGCCTGCATTTCGGGATCCCTCCTGATGGCTACCCAGCTTGCCTCTATCAGATATCGGCGTAAGATGGGTTTGCACCTTGGGGTGATGCCCAGGCTACGTTCGCTGTCGCCGCTGTTGTGCATACCCGGTACCAGACCGATATAGCTCCCCAACTGTTTCTCGTTGCCGAACCTACGCAGATCGCCCAGTTCCGAGATGATTGCCGAGGCCATATACCCACCTATTCCTGGGATGCTCTTCAACAGATAGTACTCCTTTTTATGGTTTTTCCGACAGAAGCTCCGCAGTTCGTTGGCCAGTTCTAGGTACTCTTTCTTGAATGCGGCATATACCCTTAGCATACTTTCCATGCACAGCTTCCCCGAATTCTCCGCCCAGGTGATGTTGCCGATCCATTCTAAGAAGGACAAAGTCCAGGTGGGCCTATCGAACTCTTCGGGTAAAGCTACGCCATGATAGAGTAGCGTACTTTTGATCCGGTTCTTCGTTTTGCACAGTTGTCTGCTCACGCTGTCTCGCTGCCGCATCAGGCCACGGAGCTGTTCTTCTGTAGTGGTCGGGATATGGATGGCGTGCAGGTTTCCCGTCTGGAGCTGTTTGCAGAGATTTCGGCTGTCTATCTTATCGGTTTTCTGGTACTGTTGTTTGTTCATCCTCGGAACATCAGCTGGGTTCACCACGGTTACGCCCCATCCCAGATTCAGGAAATAACGAGCGGCGCTGAAACCGCAACATCCTGCCTCGTAGGTGATGGAGACCTCATGCTCCCGAAAATGTCGGTCTACGTAATCATATAGAACCTCAGGTTTGGGCGGCAGGGTAAAACCTTTATGGTCGAACAGGTCGGTGCGCAGATGTACGCTCCAACTTTTTTTGTGGATGTCCATCCCAATGTATAACTTAGGGACAGAAGCAGTAGATTGAGTTGCCATAGCTTTAAAGTTTGGGTGGACAGGTGTATTCCTGTGCCACATTGCTGTTTTTGTGGAACTTAAATTTACTGCTTTTACATGGATGCTTG
>NZ_JBSSEL010000050.1:0-1116 GCF_054061655.1 Pedobacter sp. UYEF25
CTACTATTGTTCCCAATTATAGCCCTATGTCAAAGAACACAGCACAAAAGTTGGACGACTTTGAGAGTCTTCTACTAAAGAAAAGGATTGCAGAGCTGGAGAAACAGTTGAAGGATGCCGAACTCAGGGCCATCGCATTCTCCACGATGGTCGATATTGCGGAAAAAGAGTTTAACATTCCGATCAGAAAAAAGCTCGCTACCAAACCATAGAAGCAATGAAAAACAATTTTTCGCACATAGGACTGGCCAAATTATGTGGATGGTTTGGTATTACCAGACAGGCTTATTATCAAAACAGTTGGGAAGGTTTCTCGACCACCCTCGAGGAGGAACTTGTACTGCGACAGGTGAGGAGCATCCGCAAAGACCATCGGCGGATGGGCACGAGGAAACTCTTTGAGATGATGCAGCCTTTCCTTTTGGAACATAGTATAAAAATGGGCAGGGACGCCCTGTTCACGCTGCTTTCGGCCAATTACATGCTGGTAAGAAAGCGCAAACGGAGAATTCAGACCACTAACTCGTACCATTGGTTCCGCAAATATCCGAATCTGATCAGGGGCTATATCCCTATGGCACCCAATCAGCTATGGGTGAGCGATATCACTTATTGGAAGATAAGCACGGGAGAGCACCTGTACATAAGTTTTGTTACCGATGTATACTCACATAAAATCGTAGGCTACCAAGTGGCCGAGACCATGGAAGCTGTCGAGAGTATCCGGGCCCTGCAAATGGCAATCTCGGGGCTGGATGAGGAAAACCATCCGGGTCTTACCCATCACAGTGACAGGGGGATACAGTACTGCAGCGCAGGCTATGTGAAACTTTTACGGGAAAGGCAGATCCAAATAAGTATGACAGAAAATGGAGACCCCCTAGAAAATGCAGTTGCCGAAAGGGTAAACGGCATCGTTAAAGGCGAGTATCTGGAAACCTACGACATAGACAACATCATAGATGCAAGGCAATTGCTAAAGGATGTAATCGAACTCTACAATGCAGAAAGACCCCACATGAGCATAGGAAACTTAACCCCAAACCAGGTACATCACTCTAAAACAGCAATAAAAACAGAAAGACTATGGAAGAATTATTATCGGAAAATACCTAC
>NZ_JBSSEL010000051.1:0-1011 GCF_054061655.1 Pedobacter sp. UYEF25
GGAAATCCTCCTATGATTAATATTACCTTTTTTTAAAGAAAGATCAAAAGATTTCCTTTGGAACAGGGCCTTCTAACGGCCTCCGCTCCTCAGGTTTTTTTTCCTTAACAAATATAACAATCTGCCGCCACTGTTTTCCCAATCTCCTATTAGTAGTCTACATTCTGTGCTACAGGTATCTATTATTTTCTTGTTGTGGTCAAAAGACAAGCTACAAACTTTTTATATGTAATCTTTTTACAAGGATTTCCTAGTAGTCATGTCTGTGTTCTGGTCGGGGATATACCTATGGGCTGCAGGCTTTCTGTCATTTTACTATTCCTTTCTCATAGCTCTGTTGTTTTTGTAACATATAATATACCCTGCTCAACATTTTTCTCGCAATACGGATTATGGCCCTCTTTCCGGTCATCCTTTTTTTGTACTCGTTATACGCCAGGAGCATAGCAGGGTCCAGTCTCACCGCCGACCATGCGGTCTCTATGAGCAGGCTTCTCAATCTCGAATGTTTTCTTGGGGTAAGCGGGCCCATGCGCTCCGACTCTCCCGAGGAGAATTCCGTTGGACAGAGGCCGATGAACGAGTTGAACCGATAGAAGGTACCAAACCTCCCTATATCGCCGATCTCTGTCAGCATGGTCAATGCCGTAAGTGCCCCGATGCCGGGTGCTGTCATCAGTAGAACAGCTCCCTGCCGGTACCTGTCGCCGCGGATCATATCCCTGAGTTCGCCGCTCAGTTCCAGGATCTGTGCCCTGAAGTATTCCACCTGCCCGATCATGCGGGCGAGCGCAAGGTTTGCCGACACGTGCGGGAACTCGACGGCCTTCAGCCACCTCATAAAAGCCAGCGTCCAGTTCGACTTCTGGAAGTTCTCTGGGATTGCCATGCCAGATTTATGGAGCAGGCTCTTTATCCTCGCCTTTGCCCTTGTAAGGTCTGTGCCCAGGCGGTGCCTATAGCGTACCACGGTCCGGTCGCTCTCCAGTTCCTCATCGGGAACATGTACAC